>JACMRC010000118.1 GCA_014376655.1 Mucilaginibacter sp.
CTTTTAGAACAGGACCTTTTATTGACACCCCAGCGGGCTATTTACTGGCAGCAGGAAAAAGCGTTAATTGCTGCCGATGTGCATTTGGGTAAGGTGGGCCATTTCCGTAAAGCGGGTATTGCTGTGCCGCGCGATATGGAGCAGGATGATTTGGGTGTACTGTCTGACCTGATCCATGAATACCGCCCCGAAAAGCTATTGTTCCTGGGCGACCTGTTTCATAGTGATATGAATGCCGATTGGGAATGGTTAAGGCTATGGCGGCAACAGTTCCCTAAACTGCGTATCATCCTGATACGTGGTAACCATGATATTGTGCATGACGATCATTACCATCAATTAAACATCGAACTACACCCATCACTTTTAATGGGACCGTTCCTGATGCTGCATCATCCGCAAAGCGAAACAGATTTGGATAACTTAAATGGCTATGTACTTTGCGGGCATATCCACCCCGGTGTAAATTTAAAAGGGAAGGGTCGGCAAAGCCTAACGCTGCCTTGTTTCGCGTTTGGCAAACGTCAGGGTATACTGCCATCGTTCGGCAGGTTTACGGGCAGGGTAGCTATCCGCAGTTTAGCAACCGACCGGATATTTGCGGTGCTTAAAGATAAAGTGATGCCTATTGCCTAATTAATGCTTTGACAGGTAATCAGAAATAGCCGCGTCGATCTCCACAAACTCTGCCACGCGGACAATTATTTTTCCGTTCCCATCTAACAGGTAATAGGTAGGTATACTCTTAATGCCCCAGGTGCCGGCGTTTGGCGAGTCGTCGCCTTTAAGGTCCGAGATTTGTGGCCAGTCCATTCCGTCGGCAGCAATGGCTTGTCGCCATTTATTATTATCGGTATCCAATGAAACACTTACAACTCCAAACCCTTTCGAACTTAGTTGCGGCAACAGTGTTCTTATCAATTCCTCGTGGTTATCGCGGCTTGACCCATTGGTTGACCGCCAAAAATCAAGTAATATAATTTTTTTGTGCAGGGCCTTAATATCAACAGGTTTGCCATCGGGCGTTGTACCCGAAATTGCTGGTGCCGGGCTGCCTGGTGCCAGTTTGTTTAGTTCTTTTAACTTTATTTCCAGGTCTTTCCCGTCATCGCTATTTTTGGCCAGCATGCTAAATTTATTGAATATAGCGTAGTAAGCAACCGGGTTATCCTGGTAAGGCAATGCCTTCATTAAATGTCCGGCTATGGCGTTATCCGGGTACTTGCTCATAAACTCTTTAAAAACGGCAACTTCATCTATTTGGTTGGCTTGCAGTTGTTGTGCCTGCAATTGGTTAATACGGCCAATTTGCGTGGTTGATTTTATCTCGGTATCACTTATCTGCTGCATTTGCTTAGTGATATCAATGGCTTTGTTATGCGCTTCGTGCCTGGCTGTATCCCTTATGGCGTTAAATGCCGATAGCTGTGTTTGCAAAGGCGATGACGCGGTGATGTACGGGTAATCGTTTATTTTTTCCTGATCGATATCAATAGCGTACGTGCCCGGTTCAAGGTAAACCTCAACCTCGCGCGTACCGCTTCTGGCCGCGCTGGATGAGTAAGTCATTTTATAATACCCGGCATATTGTAACACCTCTTTTAAATGGAATTTCCCGGCTGTTACATCAGCCCTATAAACAGGGGTATTTACCTGGTCCCTTATTAAAACATTGCCAAAAGTTACACCATCGGCGGTGCCGGTAATTTCAATTTGCCCGCTTTGCGAGTGTTTGCAAGCTGCAAATAACAAAACAAAAAAGACAGCGCTTAAGTACTTCATGGTGATGGGGCATTTGGGTTTTTACTAAATTAGCATAATTATTGCCACAGGCAAAAATACGATCAAAATTTTACAGTTTACTTACATCGCTTTAGATTGTTTCTAAATAGCTAATTGCCCGCTATTTAATAGAAAGCATTTCTATCTTTTGGTATTTAATAAATACTTTTGCCTAAATTTTCATTTACTATAAAATAATGAGCGAAATTAAACAAACCTTTAACTCATCGCTGGGCAAAAAGCTTATAATGGCTTTAACAGGCTTGTTTTTGTGTACATTCATAATTGTACACGTAGGCGGTAACCTGTTCCTGTTTAAAAACGACGACGGTTATGGTTTTAACGTTTATGCCAACTTCCTTACGCATTTCCCGCCGATAGAGGTTATAGCTTACCTGCTATACTTTTCTATACTGCTGCATGCGTTTTACGGCTTGGTAGTAACGTTAAAAAACCGCAAGGCAAGGCCGGTAGCTTATGCATCGGCACCAAAATCGCCGGCATCATGGTCATCAAAAAACATGGGGTTGCTTGGGGCTATCCTGTTTTTCTTCATCGTGGTACACATGAAAGATTTTTGGTACAACTACAAGTTTACCCACAACGTTGGTTATAAAGAGTATCGTACCGATGTATTAAGCAACGTAACCACGGTTACAGACTTTATACCTGTCGATCCAAATTTCGAACATTCATCAACCACCGAAGGCAATGTAGAAATTGTTAGGGTTAAAGATATCCACGCGTTGGTATCAACCAGTTTCCATAATGTTTGGTATTTAATACTGTATGTTATTGCTATGGGTACTTTATCGTTCCACTTGCTGCATGGTTTCCAGAGCGCGTTTCAGACATTGGGATGGACGCATAGAAAATACAGCCCTGTGGTTAAGTTTATCGGCACCTGGTTCTTCGCGGTTATTATACCCGCCGCGTTTGCGCTGATGCCAATAGTGTATTATTTTTTTAAATAGTTAAATAGAATCAAGCTATAAGAGTCAAGAAGTAAGACTCAAATAATTGAATCTACAAGAATAATAAGTTAAACAAAAGCTAAAAGGAAAGACAAAAGAGCAGCATCAAAATATCTTGATTCTTGTCTCTTAATTCTTGCCTCTAAAATAAAAAACATGAGTTTAGATGCTAAAATTCCGCAGGGCCCATTAGCCGAAAAATGGAGCAAGCATAAGTTTAACTTAAAGCTGGTTAACCCGGCCAACAAGCGTAAGTACGACATAATAGTTGTAGGTACGGGTTTGGCAGGTGCATCGGCTGCTGCGTCGTTAGGCGAGCTGGGTTATAACGTAAAGGCATTTTGTTTCCAGGATAGCCCGCGCCGTGCGCACTCTATTGCTGCACAGGGTGGTATTAACGCTGCTAAAAATTACCAAAACGACGGCGACAGTGTTTACCGTTTGTTTTACGATACCATTAAAGGTGGCGATTACCGTGCCCGCGAAGGTAACGTTTATCGTTTGGCCGAAGTATCTGTAAACATCATAGACCAGTGTGTAGCCCAGGGCGTACCATTTGCCCGCGAATATGGCGGCTTGCTGGATAACCGTTCATTCGGTGGTTCGCAGGTATCGCGTACGTTTTACGCGAGGGGACAAACGGGACAACAATTATTGTTAGGTGCATACTCTGCATTAAACCGCCAGATCCATAAAGGCAAAGTTAAAATGTACACCCGCAGCGAAATGCTTGACGTGGTTACAGTTGACGGCCAGGCAAAAGGTATTATTACCCGTAACCTGGTAACCGGCGAAATTGATACCCACACCGGCCACGCTGTATTATTATGTACAGGTGGTTATGGTAACGTGTTCTATTTATCGACAAACGCAATCGGATCAAACGTTACGGCAGCATGGCGCGCGCATAAACGCGGTGCCTTTTTTGCTAACCCTTGCTATACGCAAATTCACCCAACCTGTATCCCGGTAAGCGGCGATCACCAGAGTAAGCTAACGCTGATGTCTGAATCGTTACGTAACGACGGGCGTGTATGGGCACCAAAAACACAAGAAGTTGCAGAGAAACTGCGTAAGAAAGAAATCACAGCATCGCAAGTTAAAGAAGATGAGCGCGACTATTTCTTAGAGCGTAAATATCCATCATTTGGTAACCTTGTTCCGCGCGACGTGGCATCACGTAACGCTAAAGAAATGGTTGACGATGGTCGTGGTGTAGGTGCATCGGGTTTTGCCGTATTCCTTGACTTTGCCGACGCGATAAACCGTTTGGGCCAGGAAGCAGTAGCTGCAAAATACGGTAACCTGTTTGATATGTACTACCAAATTACCGACGAGGACCCTTACAAACAACCAATGCGTATTTACCCTGCCGTGCATTATACCATGGGTGGCCTTTGGGTTGATTATAACTTAAGCACCAACGTACCCGGCCTTTATGCCCTGGGCGAGTGTAATTTCTCTGACCACGGTGCAAACCGCTTAGGTGCCTCGGCATTAATGCAGGGTTTGGCTGACGGCTATTTTGTTATTCCATATACTTTAGGCGATTATTTAGCTACCATCGGCCCAAAACCGGTTGATGCTAATCACCCGGCTTTCGCGCAAACTAAAAAGGATGTTACAGATAGGATAGCAACCTTATTGGCGCTTAAAGGCACTAAAACAGTTAACGAATACCACCGCGACCTTGGCCACATTATGTGGGAATATTGCGGCATGGCACGTACCGAAGAAGGCCTGACCAAAGCTAAAGGTTTAATACAGGCCCTACGTGCTGATTTCTGGAAGAACGCGCTGATAGTTGGTGCAGGCGATGAAGTAAACGCTTCGCTTGAAAAGGCCGGCCGCGTTGCTGATTTCCTTGAACTGGGCGAATTGATGGTTGACGATGCACTGATGCGTAAAGAATCATGCGGCGGCCACTTCCGATTGGAATCACAAACAGAGGAAGGCGAAGCATTACGTAACGATGATGTTTTCTCTTTCGTAGGTGCGTGGCAATATAATGGCGATAACCAGCCGGAAGAGTTACATAAAGAAACGTTGGACTTTGAATTTGTTCATCCGTCGCAACGTAGTTATAAATAAGATTTTAGACTCAAGAATAAATTATGAGCGACGGAAATATGAATTTAACCCTGAAAGTTTGGCGTCAGAAAGATGCCAACAGCTCGGGCAAAATGGTGACTTATGCAGCCGAGAATATCTCGCCTGATATGTCATTCCTGGAAATGCTGGATGTGGTGAATGAAAGCTTGACCTTAAAAGGTGATGAGCCAATCCATTTCGACCACGATTGCCGCGAAGGTATTTGCGGTATGTGCTCGTTATATATTAACGGTCGCCCGCATGGCCCTAAACGTGCCATAACCACCTGCCAGCTGCACATGCGCAGCTTCCATGATGGCGAAACCATTACTATAGAGCCCTGGCGCGCGGCAGCGTTCCCGGTTATAAAGGATTTGGCGGTTGACCGTGCAGCGTTCGACAGGATCCAGCAGGCTGGTGGTTACGTATCGGTAAATACCGGTGGTGTTCCCGATGCTAATATTATCCCTATCCCTAAAGTAATTGCCGACGAGGCTTTCAATTCGGCCACCTGTATAGGTTGCGGGGCGTGCGTGGCAGCTTGTAAAAATGCTTCTGCTATGTTATTTGTATCGGCCAAGGTATCGCAATTGGGTATGTTGCCGCAGGGCCAGCCCGAGCGCTGGAGCCGTGTGCAAGCCATGGTAGCCCAAATGGACGAAGAAGGCTTTGGTAACTGTACCAACACCGGTGCCTGCCAAGCCGAATGTCCTAAAGAGATCTCGCTAACCAATATATCACGCATGAATAACGATTACTTC
>JACMRC010000119.1 GCA_014376655.1 Mucilaginibacter sp.
AAAGATAGTTTTTAGTTTTAGTTTAGTTAACAAGGCCTCTTCGATTGATCGGAGGGGCTTTTGTTTTATAGAGAAGATTGGTTATTGATGAAGTTTAGTAAATCATGTTCAATAATATTCGTCAAAAAAAGTCAAAAAAAAGATTAAAGACCAGTGATTGCATGCTCACCAATCTTTAATCACTAATCTTTAATCCTTCTCCCGTTAGGGGCCAATATCTATTACGACATACTCACCAGTAGTACTGCTGCAACTACGTGTACGGCTATTAAAAGGTATTTCATGGTAATGTTGTATGTAGGTTATGACTTCTTAGTGCTTTTAAGGTTTAGTTGTCCTTAATTGCATTTTGGTTAAATACTGATAATGGCCGCGTTTGTCTACATAATAATAGCGCGAGTGCTTATCAATGTAAACCAATTCGCCGGTTGGTGCCCAGTGGCCATCATATCTTTTACCGGTAACGGCTACGGCTCCTTTAACAGAAACTTCTGACGTTTTATGGCCTACGTCTTTAGCAGCTACAGCTGTAGCATGGCCTACATCTTCGGCAGCGTGGCCTACTTTTTTGGTAACTGGTTCGTGATGTTCCTGAGCAAAACTTCGGCTTCCGGCAAATATTCCGGCAGTAAGCAAAGCAATTTTGAATGTATTTTTCATGGTTGTTGTGTGTTTGTACAATCACCAATGCAATTTTACTGCCAGTAACTTTTTCAAGCTAAACTAAGTTGAAATTTTGTAAAAGTGTCCTGTTTTTTGATCGCGTATAAATACGTGTTTTTCAAATAAATGCTGATAATGCAAAAGGATTGTACAGTGTTGTGAGGCCTAAATCTTATCGCATTAATTAACAACACTAAATCTTTTCGTGCCAGCTTTTGCACTCAAACCATCAACCAAAGCATACTTGTGAAAATACCCCACGATTACAGCGATTCGTTTATTAGGATAAGTCTCAACATACCGGATGATATTACTAACCATCGTATTATTCCGTAGGTCCCAAAAGTCAGCGTTTTCTTTAGCTACAGCGTACCAACTGTGTAGATCGGGGTTGTTCTTAATGATATTGACCTCGTTTCTGTAAAGCAGCCCTTGTCTTAATGAGGCAGCCCCCATACAAGCTATCGAGTTGATATCCTTAAGCTGCATATAACCATAGTTATTGAGTATTTGTGTGGCACTATATAACGAGTTGACTGTAAACCAAGTGGTATCGTTAAGCATGTTTCCTTTATAAAGACTATCAACAGCTTTACTCAAGCCTTTTTCTTTATCTGTAGTGTTGTGCTCTTTATAAAATTGGTTGCGGTAAACAACGTCTATAGGACCAAGGCGTACCTGTGGACTTAGTTGCTTATATTTGTTGACTACCCGGCTCTCTAAAGACATTTTTTGCGGATCCATTTTAAATTTGCCGGTTTCGTCCATTAACGAGGTATCCAGTTCAAGTAGGATGATATCGGGCTTAAATGAACTCAGTGCTTTAAGTAAAGTATCCTCAGTGATATACTTGGTTGGCACGTGTACTGAACCTAACACACAAACCCGCGATTGGGCGTTAACGGCGCCGGCAATAAGCAGGGGAATAAATAATGCGATATATTTCATTTGTAACAGTAATCTAATATAGATAAGTCGCCGGAATTTTTAAAGCGTGACAGAAAAAGATTATCCGGCGATAATTACTTTTAATTCAATTAAAGCTGCCTTCTCCATAATATTTTTGACATTATTGGCGACACCATATTGTTAATTTGAAAGCGCATAAAAATGACAGGTAAGTCAGAAAAAGTATGCCAAATTGTACCGCAATACCGGATCGCGTTTAAAATTTCGCTGTGTTTTACCTGCCTAAAAAGGTGATGAATAGCTGTAAAACCACGCTTACAATAGCAAAATTTAACGTGTACAGCGTTAAAAATTAAGCAAATGTTGCCGTTTAAATTAAATACAGCCTATAAATAACCGTGATAATTGCTGGGCCGGCCTTGTTTTTTTGCCATGTTTTCGGTATATTTGTGTACACCACAAAGATGCCCGACCAGGTGTCGGAGTTTTAGAAAATGCCGCCATAAACCAGCCGCTAAAAAATCTTCTTTTTGCTTTATTGATTGATTTACAGTTGTTTAAATCAAGTTTTTTCTTAAAAAATTAATAAATATGGGCTGTAATAACAGTGTGAAAACGGGTGATAGACTGCAATAAAAGTGTGAAAACGCGTGATTTAGTGTAATAAACGCGTGATAGCGTGTGATTGAGTGTGGGAAATTGCGGTAAGCCACCCTGAATATGGGTGTTAATAAAATGGGGTAGCAGGCAAGGCTAATTTGCGGCAAGTCAGCCTAACTCTGGTGTTCGTAAATGTATTTTATATTAACTAATTGACATACAGATATTTAACTTATTTAATTCAACTTATCAGCCAACAGGCGCATCTCAAATGCAGGAGAGCGCTTTTGATATAGGATATTGTAGACCGCATTAACAATAGGCATCTCTACATTATACTGTTTATTAACCTCGTAAAGGCAGTTTACGGCATAGTAGCCTTCGGC
>JACMRC010000120.1 GCA_014376655.1 Mucilaginibacter sp.
CATGATATATGCCGGGCAACGCCCTTTTATTTTAAAGAGAACTATACTTTTTTTATTGATTGCCGCTACGGCATTAACATCATGCTCGGTACATAAAAAAGCAACGGGTTACAGGCCGCCGGTTCACACTGTTGCTCCCCTTGTTTCTGATACAGAAGCTAAAAGAAACAACGAAAAGGTAGAGAAAGTACGAAGTGTGGCTATTGCCGCTTTTGTACCCTATACCGTGACTACTTATATTGATAGGTTTAAAACCATAGCCATACAAGAAATGAATTTATACGGCATCCCGGCCAGTATAACATTAGCACAAGGGTTATTCGAGTCGGGCTTTGGCAACAGCGACCTTTCAAAAATTGCCAATAACCATTTCGGTATAAAATGTACCAGCGACTGGCAAGGCAAAAGCTTTTATAAAGACGACGACCAGGAGAATGATTGCTTTAGAGTATACGATAAGCCGGAAGACTCGTATCACGACCACTCGGAATTTTTAAAAAGAAAACGCTATGCCCCATTGTTTGAACTTGATAAAAATGATTACCAGGGCTGGGCGCAGGGTTTGAAAGACGCGGGCTATGCTACCAATCCAAAATATCCGCAATTGCTGATCGGCGTTATTGAAAAATATCACCTTGACCAGTTTGACAGGTCCGAAGGCGAGGTGCAAAAAATTAAACGCGAGGACCGCGTATTGGCGCAGATCAACCAAAATATTGGTAAAGAAATAAAAGACTCGTTGTTGCAAGTTACCCCCACCAATAAATTATACACCATAAAAACTGGCGATACACTATACAACGTTTCTAAACGTTTTGGCTTAACTGTTGATGAGCTTAAGGCGCTAAACAGCATAGGCGATAACAACATTAAGATAGGCCAGCAGCTTATCATTGCTAAATAACCCTGTTAATTATTGTTAAATATTGTGCCGCAACTTAAGCAAACGTTTAGTTTTAGCTGTTAATGAAACCAGTACTAATTTTATTTTTTTTTATACTTATAAGCATGAAAGCGCTTGCCCAGGAAACATCTGTGGCGGGTATTATATTTGATACCGATAGCAAGGACAGGCTATCGCGGGTTAATGTAGCCAACCTAAACACAGGCGCAAGCACCTACAACAATATAAACGGTGTTTTTACCATAGGTGCCAAACCCGGCGACAGGCTTGTTTTTTCGCAGGTAGAGCATTTTGCAGATACAGTAACAATAAAAGATTATGTCCCCCTGGCCATTTATTTGCGCCGTATAGCTATTCAGCTTAAACAGGTAAATATATTCGACTCGTTACCCAATCCGCAAAAACGGCTTGCATTAAGAAAGCGCGATAATAGCAGGATCTACAGCGGCTCATTAGGTAATAAAGATATGTTCTCGCTTACTCCTGGTATTGGCGTAGGTTTAAGTATTGATGCTATATATAATGCATTTAGCAAAGCCGGCCGTAACGCCGCACACTTGCGCGAAACCATAGAGGCCGACTACAGGGACGATGTTGTTGATTACAGGTTTAATAAAGGGTTGGTAAGCCGCATAACGGGGCTAAAAGGCTTTGAGCTGACCGATTTTATGGCAAAATACCGCCCCGGCTACTATTTCCTGGCAAATGCCAGCGAATACGAGTTTATAAACACCATAAAAAACAACTTAAAAAGATACCGCCGCTATCCCGCAGCGCATAAAGTAATGCCGCTGGTGGAAACAAAAAAAGAAGAATAGTTTTACCGCGATTAAACCATCGGCATCCTTTTTAATCTGATTTAAAAGGAAAAATGCGTTTCTTTGTCTATCTATGTTAAAAAACAGACCCGGATATATAGTTTTAGTTCTGTCAATGCTGGCCTTATCTGCATCCGCGCAAAAGGTGGATTCATTAAAAAAAATTGATACGGCGACTCTTAATAAATACCACATAGATCCCGTTAAAAATACCTTACCGGTACGTACCAGGATATTGCAAATAAGGCAGGAAGCCGTACCGGTTTCTATGCTTGACTATAATGTAAATTACTGGCGCAAATGGATATCCGTAGCGTTAAACTTTAGTCAGTCGGCAAATAGTAATCATTATAGCACAGGTGGTGGGTCAAGTTCTATAGCTTTAAATGGCGACTTTGATTATAGAACTGAATACAATAAGGCCCCGTTTGATTATGTTGGCGAGTTGAGGTTACAATACGGTAGTTCAAAAAACAAAGATCAGGGCTCACGAAAAACAATCGACCGCATATTCTTCGATAATAAGCTGGCCACGCAAATGTCTAAAAGTTGGTATTTCTTTGGGTCGCTAACCTTCGAGTCGCAGTTTGATAAAGGATATGTTTATAACAACAACGGTCCCTCGCTTCTAATATCACGATTTATGGCACCTGGTTTTTTAACAGAGTCTGTCGGTTTCGAATATAAACCATCGCGCTTTGTTGATGTGCGGCTGGGTACGGGTACCGCTCGCCAAACTTTTTTGATTGACACAACGCTTTATCACAACCAACCGGCAAACTACAATGTTAAAAAAGGGAAAAAATTTAGAAACGACCTGGCTTTCCAGGTAGTTGCTACATTTGTTAAAGACATTGCTAAAAACATCAACCTAAACACCCGGTATGCTTTATTTATCCCTTACGAAAAACATATCTCATACATAACTCATAGGGTAGATGCTCAACTGGGCGCACAGGTAAACCGATTAATTCGTGTTACGGTAAACGGCACATTTGTTTACGACAAAAGTGTAAACGGCAAACCCCAGGGAACAGAGGGCATGGCGTTGGGCGTTGTGTATCGGTTCCCTAACTAACGTTTCATTTCTTTTTTTCTTTAGATCCTGATAGCCGATTTAATACAATATCTTGTATTAAACCTGTAGGGTTAATTGCCGTAAAATCATACCTTTGTAGCCTAAAAAAGATTAAAAAAGTACAACAGCATGTTTGAAAATCTTTCGGATAAACTCGACAGGGCGTTTAAGGTCCTAAAAGGACAAGGATCCATTACAGAAATAAACGTGGCCGAAACCATGAAGGAGATCCGCAAGGCCCTCCTGGATGCCGACGTTAACTATAAAACAGCCAAATCATTTACAGACGATGTAAAGCAAAAGGCTATTGGCGCAAACGTATTGACCGCGGTATCGCCGGGCCAGTTGCTAACCAAGCTGATGAACGACGAGCTGGCAGCCCTTATGGGTGGCACAACCGCCGAACTGGATCTGAGCAAATCGCCAACCGTTATATTAATTGCAGGTTTGAATGGTGCGGGTAAAACCACCTTTACCGGTAAGCTGGCTAACTTTTTAAAGACACAGAAAAACAAAAAACCACTATTGGTTGCCGATGATATTTATCGCCCGGCTGCTATAACCCAATTGCAGGTTTTGGGCGAGCAAATTGGTGTACCGGTTTATGCTAACTTAGAGTCCCAGGACCCTATCGCGATAGCTTTAGAAGGTATTGCTTACGCGAAGCAACACGGGCATAACGTAGTTATTATTGATACCGCGGGCCGTCTATCTATAGACGAGGCCATGATGGTGGAGATAGAGCAGGTAAAAGCTGCCGTTAACCCGCACGAGATACTGTTTGTGGTTGATTCCATGACCGGCCAGGATGCTGTAAATACCGCCAAGGTTTTTAACGACCGCCTGGATTTTACCGGAGTTGTATTAACCAAGCTTGATGGTGATACCCGTGGTGGTGCCGCGCTGTCTATCAAGTCGGTAGTTAACAAACCAATTAAGTTTATTGGTACCGGTGAAAAGATGGAAGCCATTGACGTTTTCCACCCGGATCGTATGGCCAGCCGGATCTTGGGCATGGGCGACGTGGTATCCCTGGTTGAGCGTGCGCAAATGCAGTTCGACGAAAAGGAAGCTGCCGAACTACAAAAGAAGATCCGCAAAAATAAATTCGACTTTAACGATTTTTACAGCCAGATCCAGCAGATCAAGAAAATGGGTAACATGAAGGACCTGATGGGCATGATACCGGGCGTTGGTAAAATGATGAAGGATGTAGAGATTCAGGATGATGCTTTTAAAAACATTGAAGCCATTATCCAGTCAATGACCCCGCACGAAAAAGAAAACCCGGACACCATCAATCAAAGCCGCCGCACACGCATAGCAAAAGGATCGGGCACCGATTTAACTGAAGTAAATAAGCTGATCAAACAATTTGACGATATGCGTAAGGTAATGAAGCAAATGAGCAACCCTGCCGCTATGGCAAGCATGATGAAAAGGATGCCGAGGTAGAGCCCCCGGACCAATTAAGGGGGAGAAAGTATTAAAGCGGCTTTATGCCGTTTTTTTATTTACAAACAAAATAGCTTAATATTACGTAAGATAATAAAGCTATGAACAAACTGAGATTATACTTTATTGCAGGGTTAATATTGGCTACACCCGCAGTCAATGCCCAATCGCCGGGTGCGGTTATAGATGTACAGCATTATGGCTTCCACATCCAATTGAGTGATGCGACCGACAATATCAAAGGCAAAGCCGACATAACCGTTAAGTTTTTAGCTACACCCGGCTCGTTCCGCATCAACCTTGTTAAAAAAGATGCTAAAGGCAAGGGCATGACAGTGGGCCGAGTATTAGAAAACGGTAGGACTGTACGCTTTCAGCAGGATAGCGATGTGGTGAATATTTATACCAAGGCTGTAGAAAACGCTACTAAAACATATACAATTATTTACGAGGGTATTCCGGCTGATGGCCTGATCATTTCAACCAATAAATTTGGCCACCGTACTTTTTTTGGCGATAACTGGCCCAACCGCGCACATAACTGGATCCCCTGTGTAGACGAACCCGCCGACAAGGCAGCAGTAGATTTTACCGTTACCGCACCCGACCATTACCAGGTAGTAGCCAACGGACTAAAAATGGGCGAAACCGCCTTACCCGGCCAACTTAAAGTAACCCATTGGCAGGAAACAGCCCCGCTATCAACCAAAATAATGGTTATCGGCGTTGCCGAGTTTGCGATAGATCACCCTAAGGATGTCGATTATATCCCTGTATATACCTATGTATTCCCGGAGAGTGCTATGGTTGGTTTTAAAAGCTATGCGATAGCCGGCGAAATACTACCGTTTTTTATTAAACATATCGGCCCGTACAGCTATAAAAAACTGGCTAACGTACAATCAAAAACCATATTTGGCGGGATGGAAAATGCCGGTGCTATATTTTATTTCGAAGACTCGCCGCAAAGCAAAGGTATTGAAGAGCTGATGGCGCATGAGATTGCCCACCAATGGTTTGGTGATGCAGCCAGCGAGAAAGACTTTCATCACCTATGGTTAAGCGAAGGGTTTGCCACTTATTTAACTCATTACTACCTGGAAAGTAAATACGGTTTAGACACGCTTAAAAAACGTTTAATTGCCGACCGCACACTGGTAATAAAGTTTGAAAAGAAACGCTATACACCGGTTGTAGATACCACTATAAAAAACGACTACATGCCGCTGCTTAACCCTAATAGTTATCAAAAAGGCGGTTGGTTTTTACACATGCTGCGCCGTAAATTGGGCGATGGTGCTTTCTGGAAGGGCTTAAATACCTACTACTTAAAATACCAAAACAGCAATGCTAACACCACCGACTTCCGCGAAGTGATGGAACAAATTAGCGGGCAGGACCTGAAAGTATTTTTTAAACAATGGCTAAACACCGCCGGCCACCCCGACATAGCTGTTAGCTGGAAATACGATACCAAGACCCATATGGTAGATATAAAGGTTGATCAGAAGCAAAAGGGTTTGTATCTGTTCCCGGTAGAAATAGCCATTGATGGCAAAGTGCAAACAATTAACATGACTGGCCAGTCTGCAACAGTGCATATAGCCGCGGGTAAAAAATTGCCGGTTATTAAGGTTGACCCTAATGTGAACTTACTGGCGGGTTTTACAGTGACAGAAAACTAATTGTTTTATCGTTTAAACAGATAAAAGATGGATACCAAACCAAATGATGAA
>JACMRC010000008.1 GCA_014376655.1 Mucilaginibacter sp.
CCAGCGACACGATAGACATCAGCTTGATCAGGATATTCATAGACGGGCCTGAAGTATCTTTAAACGGATCGCCAACAGTATCACCGGTAACTGAAGCCTTATGCGGTTCTGATTTTTTGTAGTGCATTTCGCCGTTTATCTCCACACCTTTCTCGAATGATTTTTTAGCATTGTCCCATGCACCACCTGCGTTGCTCTGGAAGATCCCCATCAACACACCCGATACTGTTACACCTGCTAATAATCCACCCAAAACCTCCGGGCCGAAGATAAAGCCAACAATTATAGGCGTGATTAAAGCGATAAGTCCCGGAGCAACCATCTCGCGGATAGATGCTTTGGTTGATATAGCTACGCATTTTTCGTACTCGGGTTTAGCTTTGTACTCCATAATGCCCGGGATCTCGCGGAACTGGCGACGAACTTCTTCTACCATCGCCATTGCTGCACGGCCCACAGCCGAAATACATAATGCCGAGAAGATAAAAGGGATCATCCCACCCACAAATAAACCGGCCAATACGTTGGCTTTGTAAATATCAATATGCTCAATACCGGCAACACCCACAAAAGCGGCAAATAAAGCCAGTGAGGTTAACGCGGCTGATGCGATAGCAAATCCTTTACCTGTAGCGGCGGTAGTGTTACCTACAGCATCCAGGTTGTCTGTACGGTGACGTACTTCCGGTGGCAACTGGCTCATTTCGGCAATACCACCGGCGTTATCGGCGATAGGGCCAAACGCGTCGATAGCTAATTGCATAGCTGTAGTTGCCATCATACCGGCAGCGGCAATAGCCACACCATATAATCCTGCAAAGAAGAAAGAGCCGTAAATACCGGCAGCCAATACTAAAATTGGCAATACGGTCGATTCCATACCAACAGCTAAACCACCGATGATGTTGGTAGCGTGTCCGGTTGATGATTGACGGATAATGCTCATAACCGGGCGCTTACCCATTGCAGTATAGTACTCTGTAATTATCGACATTAATGTACCTACTACTAAACCTACCAGGATAGACCCATAAACACCGTTTTTGGTGAATACCAATGCGCCTTCTTTAAGCGCACCGTTAGCGTCAATATCACGTTTTAAATTCATGAAGCCAGTCGGCAACATCCACTGTACTATAAAATAAGTGGCAATAGCGGTTAATATTATTGATACCCAGTTACCTATGTTCAATGCAGTTTGTACACTGTCTGTTTCGTTTTTAATTTTAACTAATGATGCGCCTATTATAGAGAATATTAAGCCTAAACCGGCAATTACCATCGGTAATAAAACCGGGGCAATGCCACCCATATTATCATGCGATATAATTTCGCGGCCCAATACCATGGTAGCCAGCATTGTTGCTACGTACGATCCGAATAAATCGGCACCCATACCTGCAACGTCACCTACGTTATCGCCTACGTTATCGGCAATTGTAGCAGGGTTACGTACATCATCCTCGGGGATACCTGCTTCAACCTTACCAACTAAATCGGCACCTACGTCGGCAGCTTTGGTATAAATACCACCACCAACACGCGCAAATAACGCTATCGACTCGGCACCTAAAGAGAAACCTGCTAATACGTCTAAGGCTTTAGCCATAGCATCGCCATTAACATCGCCACCGGTACTTTTAACATACATGGTGTAAAAAACAATAAACAATGATCCTAAACCAATAATTGCTAAACCTGCAACACCTAAACCCATTACAGTACCACCTGTAAATGATACTTTAAGCGCCTGCGCCAAACTGGTTTTAGCAGCTTGTGTAGTACGTACGTTTGATTTGGTTGCAATACGCATACCTAAATATCCTGCGAAAGCAGAAAGGAAAGCGCCTATAATAAACGATATGGCTATAACAGGGCTTGATGTATCAACGGTGGTACCGCTCCAGGCCAGCAATATGGCTGCAACGAAAACAAAGTAGCTCAATACTTTCCACTCGGCACGTAAAAAGGCCATTGCACCATCAGCAATATAGCCTGCAAGTTCGTTCATTGATGCATCGCCGGTTTCCTGTTTAGTAACCCAGGCCGACTTGATAAGCATAAATAAGATCCCTATTAAACCAAAAACGGGGATTAGATAAATTAAGTAAGTGTTCAGAAAATCCATATACGCAGTTAAAATTTATATTTAGTTTGTTTGTTTACAGTTGATACAATGATATAATTGGTTGCGCAAATTAAGCAAATTAATTTCTTTACAATAGCCTGTCAATTATAAAGTTTTTTGAATAGTTTAGAACTTTAAATCCACACAATTAATGAGTAATCAAACCGAACCAACAAAATTAAAAGCCTCGCTTGGCTTATTAGACGGTACCATGATAGTAGCCGGGTCAATGATAGGCTCTGGTATTTTCATTGTAAGTGCCGATATTATACGTAATGTAGGCTCGGCAGGCTGGCTGATAGCAGTGTGGTTGATAACCGGATTCATGACCCTTACTGCGGCTGTTAGTTACGGCGAGTTGAGTGCCATGTTCCCGAAAGCGGGCGGGCAGTACGTGTATTTAAAAGAGGCTTATAATAAACTGATAGCCTTTTTATATGGCTGGAGCTTCTTCGCGGTGATACAAACCGGGACAATTGCGGCGGTTGGTGTGGCTTTCTCAAAGTTTACAGCCTATCTAATCCCGGCAGTTAGCGAGGATAATAAGCTATTCTCTACTATGATAGGCTCTTATAATTTTACTATCAGCGCTGCGCAATGTGTGTCTATCGTGTTAATTGTCATTCTTACTTATATCAATACCCGTGGTGTTAAAAGCGGCAAGATCATTCAAAACACCTTCACCCTAACCAAGCTGGCCAGTTTATTTGGGCTGATAATATTTGGGTTGATAATGATTAAAGGCGATGTATGGCACGCCAACTGGACCAACGCCTGGGATATCCACAAACTAAATACCGATAACACAACCGTATCCTATACCATGGCGGCGGCTTTGGGTGCCATAGCTGCATCAATGGTAGGCTCAATTTTTAGCAGCGATGCCTGGAACAACGTAACCTTTATTGCCGGCGAAATGAAGAACCCGCAACGCAACATTGGCTTAAGCTTATTTTTAGGTACGCTGATAGTTACGCTTATTTACGTTAGCATTAACGTAGTTTATACCGGTGTATTGCCACTGCATGATATTGCCACTGCCGAAAAGGACCGTGTTGCCGTAGCAGCATCGCAGGTGATTTTTGGGCCGATAGGTACAGTTATCATCGCATTGATGATCATGATATCAACCTTTGGCTGTAACAACGGGTTAATAATGGCAGGTGCGCGTGTGTACTATACCATGGCTAAGGATGGCCTGTTTTTTAAGCGTACAGGCACTTTAAATAAAAACGCGGTGCCAAGCTTCGGTTTATGGATACAGTGTGCTGTAGCCAGTATATTATGCCTTAGCGGCCGGTATGGCGACCTCCTGGACATGATATCCTTTGTAGTGGTTATATTTTATGTGTTGACTATTTTCGGCATTTACATACTGCGCGTTAAACGCCCCGATGCCGAGCGCCCGTACAAAGCGTTTGGTTACCCGGTATTACCTGCCATTTATATGATAATGGGCTTAGCCTTTTGTGTATTACTGATAATCTACAAACCACAATTTACCTGGCCGGGCCTGATTATTGTACTGATTGGCATCCCTATTTATTACATTTCAAAACCAAAAGATACAGATGAAGAGCAGGTGGATAGCCCCGTTTAGTTTATTATTAATTGTTAGCCAGGCATGGGCGCAAACTGTCCCGTTACAACAAAAGTTACAGTCGGCTTTTAATAAGTTCCAGGCTGATGGGCAGTGTAAGTACGCGGCTATAGGTTTAACTGTGCTGGATGCCAAAACCGGCGAACAGGTATTTGCTGCCAACCCGGATATGGGTTTGGCACCGGGGTCGACCATGAAAGCGGTTACCTCTGTCACCGCGTTAAATGTTTTGGGAAGCGATTATTTGTTCCATACCGATTTTAGTTACCGTGGCACCATAGCCAACGGCACCTTAACTGGCGACATCATTATTAAAGGCTACGGCGACCCTACCCTGGGCAGCTGGCGCTGGGATAACACCAAACAAACCTACATTCTTAACCAAATGGTATCGGCTTTAAAGAAGGCGGGTATCCGGAAGATTGTAGGCAGGATTATTGGCGATGATTCTTATTACGCCAGCCAGTCTATTCCAGATGGCTGGATTTGGCAGGACCTGGGGACTTATTACGGCGCAGGCACGTCGGCGCTTTGCTGGGGCGAGAACCAGTTTAGCCTAAAGCTACGCACCGGCGAGGTTAATACACCGGTAGGCATATTAGGCAGCCAACCGGCTATGCCTTACTTATCTTTTAAAAGCGAATTGATAAACGGCGCAGCAGGCACCGGCGACCAGGCGTATGCTTACCTGCCAATGGTGGGCAGCAATATCATGTACGTAAGGGGAACTTACGCTACCGATCAAACCAAGAAAGCCATAGGCACAGCTATCCCCGACCCACCTTATGATTTGGCCTGGCATTTAATAGATACCCTTAAAACATTAGGCATCACCGTAACAGAGAAAGCCGAATCAAACACCACTATCATTGCTAAAGGGTTGGCTATGCCGCAGGCTACCACTACCCTGCTTACGCTAACTTCGCCTGCAATGGCAAGTATGCTGTACTGGCAAAACCATATCAGCATTAACCTTTTTGCCGAGCAGATGCTATTGGCTGTTGCTAACAAAATGGGCAAGCCTGTTAATACCAGTAATGCTGTGGAAGCGCTGAAAGACTTTTGGAAAGCAAAAGGTATCGACCCAAATTCAATAAACGTATTTGATGGTAGCGGCCTGTCGCCGGGCAACCGTATCACTACGGCTACGATGGCTAAGATCTTGCAGTCGGCAACCGCCAATAGCTGGTATACCGACTTTTACAATAGCCTACCCGTTTATAACGATATGCACATGAAAAGCGGCAGCATTAACAGCTGCCAGGCCTACACCGGCTACCAAACCCATAACGGCCGCCAGCTATGCTTTAGCATCATTGTAAACAACTACAATGGCTCGGGCCGTGGTATTAGGGAAAAGATGTTTAAGGTTTTGGATGAGTTGAAGTAGGTAGTTCATTGGTTCAGTTGTTCATTAGTTTATTGGTCTTGGCGGGTTTATTAGTGTGCTGTGTCACGCGTGTGTGAAACAGATGAAACAAGTGACACAGTATTATGGATTAACTTATTGATAGATAGAATTTTGCGAAAAATGAGTGAAACAAAATGACACACTATTTTGGGTTTAATTAATTGACAATTAGCCGATTGCCAAAATAATAAATGTTTAAACATTTATTGTCTTCGCAGGGTTTTTTTGTATTAATTGCGCAAGTATTAGTGGGGTGCTTGGGTACCAATAATTTTTACATTCCTGCCAATTGCCCGCTGCAGCACACCAATAACTACCATTTTCACGCGTTTATCTACCGAAATCACGCTGTATCACAGTGTATCACACGCTATCACACTGTATCAACAAGTTATCACTCTGAAATAGCGCAAGTGTTAGCGCATGGTAAACTTATTTTAGGACGATACATTGCAATGTTCGCCGCCTTTCTCCTTGCGATTGCCGCGCTCGTTCCTCGCTCGCAATGACAGAAAAAGGCGTATATATAAGTCGAAGTTACGCTGACGCTAACCTTCGACCAGTGGAGCACTATGCTTACCACCGCGTCATTGCGAGGAACGAAGCAATCTCTACGCATGCTGATCAAATGTGTCAGGCTTCTTTTACAAAAAATGATACCGTATTAGCTTATGGTCGGTGTTATCACCGCACCACTTGTGCACGGCTGGTGCGGTGATAACACCGACCAGAGGCTGAAGCCATAATTGGTATATATGATAGTCAAGGTATATTGGCTGTCAATATAAGCAATTATCATAATTGATTTGCATGTGCACAGATTGCTTCGTTACAGCAATGACGCGCGGCGAGGTTGCGGTAAGGCATTGTGCAGATATAGTTCCCCTCTTGAGAGGGCGCGTTGGGCTGTGCGGCGGCAGGGGTGTGTTAAACGCGCGAAAGGACACACCCCTCCGCCCCTCTCAAGAGGGGAATCGCACGGGGCCATCGCTTTTTCTACTCCTGAAATAGCGCAAGTCTTAGTGTGAGGGCCTGTGTCCATAGCCTGACTTGTGCTATATTGAAAGCACAAGTCGGCCCCTTGCTTTGGCCATCGCGCTAAGACTTGCGCCAGGGGGGGGGCCGTGCTGAATGCAGTATGGGCTTTGCTTTCTTAATGCCATTATACTTGTTATAAAATATTTCTTGTTTCATCGGCTTTAGACGGAAAAAAGCTACATTAGTGATAACCAATTAGATGAGATCTGGCCCCCTGTAATGAACAATAAAACAAAATCGACAATATTTTGGCTTGGTATGGCATTCTTTTTTTTGCCGGGCCTTGTGCATGCTTACCTGCTGATGCCGTTTCCCGGCAGCCAGGATCTAGAGGCCATAAAACTTTGCTATTATTTAGAGAAAATAATTTTGCCGCTACGTATACTCGGCGCGGTATTAATTGCTGTGTACTTCATTAAATATCCAAAGGGCGTTACTACAAAAAGCAAAGTTGTTAAAATAGCAGTAATGGTTATTGGGCTGGTAAGCTTTTACTTCACTGATTATGAATACAAGGCCGCAACTATGTTCAAAGAACCGGGGACAATAAAGTTTGCAAACGCAATACACAGCAAAGTGCCCGAAAGCTACCTCATCATAGGCGTAGTTAATAACGGCGTGGCCAAAGCCTACCCGGTTATATACCTTGGCTATCATCATAAAGTGCAGGATAGTGTTGGCGCTTTGCCCGTTTTGGTAACCTATTGTACTATGTGTCGTACCGGACGCGTATTTAGCCCCATTATAAATGGAAAAAAGCAAGTATTCAGGTTAGTTGGCGCAAGGCATTATAATGCCGTTATTGAAGATGAAGATACCAAAACATGGTGGTACCAGGCCACAGGCGAAGCCGCTGTTGGCCCCATGCGAGGGTCAAGTTTCAAAGAAATTCCTTATGAACAAAGTACCCTTGCCGCATGGTTAAATAAGCATCCGGGTTCTTTGATATTGCAACCCGACAATGGTTTTAGGGCCGATTATGCCGACCTTAAAAATTACGACAGGGTGCAAGCGGTTGATAAAGATTCGACCTTGGTAAACAAAAATTCGCTGGTGCGTAAAAGCTGGGTACTTGGTGTTGTGATTAATAAGCAGCCCAAAGCATACAACTGGCGCAAACTTCAGCGCCTCCGCGTGCTTAATGACAGTATAGGCAACATACCACTAATGCTGGCTATAGAAAAAGACAGCCTCACGTTTCACGCATGGAAACGATCAATCGACGGTAAGGTACTCAACTTCAAAATAGCCCCCGACGGCCAGCTCACCGATAACGAAACTGCTTCCGTTTGGAACGGGGATGGCACCTGCATATCAGGAACGCTAAAAGGAACGCAACTAATTAAACAGCAAGCCTACCAGGAATATCGCCACTCCTGGTTGCATTTTCACCCTGGCACCTTGCTTTGGAACGAATAAGCGTTTCAAAAAACTCCCCTCTTGAGAGGGGAATTGCACATGGCCATTGCTTTGCTGTACTCTTCCTTTATATATTATAAAAAAACTGATCACTAATAATCTTACCATCTTTTACTTCATAAATACCAATTTCGCGCATTATAAAACGGCCGTGCTGTTTGTAGGTAGCGTCGATATCCATCGTGAGTGCGAAAAAATTGCCTGTTACTATTGGCTCAGAAATTAGGGTACTGTGCAATGTTTCTACCGTATTGAACCAGTTGATATTCTTCTGTAATATATTATCCCGCCCGGTTTTTACAGTGTTTGATTCGGTGCTGGTGGCATCATCAGCATATAACTCTTTAATACAATCAAGGTTTTTATCTTCCCTGCATAAGGCCACCAGTCTGTCGGCAATTTGTTGTGTGGTTTGCATATAAATTAGTTTTAGTTGATCACAACGAATATAGTTTCATTTTTTATTATTGCCTGCTACATCTTTAATCAATAGTCACGGACAGTCGCAAGCGTACTATCTTATTTGCACTTTATTAATTATCTTGCATCATAAACCTATCTGTATGCAAGCAGTTCATCCAAACTATATTAAAGCATCAAACATTTTTTTATTACAATCGATAATAGCGTTAGTTACTCTCTTTTTGTACTACAATGATTTGCATACCAGGCATAAAATTTTTGTACCGATTTTTATTATTGCCTCTTTTGGTGTGCTGTTTTATTTGATAAGGATAGGCATTAATTGGGTAAAGTATTTTTTTATGGTGGGTTTTGCTTTAACGAATAGCAAACCAGCCAATTGGGTCGCTATGTTTAGTCATGGACCGGGAAGGGCTATTTTAAGTATCTTTTTTATAGGCATAAGCCTATGGGTATTATGGTTATTGTTTACAATACCTATCAAAGAAGCGCCCAACAAAAAAGGCCCCGATCTTTCGGAGCCTTTGTAATATCATTTTGTCATTTCGAAGCGTAGCGAGAAATCTTAAACGATTTATCGGCAATCGCTCGTACAAGATTTCTCGTACCTCGATTCGAAATGACAACCGGGATTACTTACTCATTTATAGCTTTAACGCCCGGCAATTCTTTGCCTTCCATATACTCCAACAACGCACCACCGCCTGTTGATACATAGCTAACTTGCTTTGTCATGTTAAATTTAGATACTGCCGCTGCCGAGTCGCCGCCGCCTATTAGCGAGAACGCGCCGTTGTGGGTTGCTTTAACTACCGCTTCGGCAACTGTTTTGGTACCTACCAAAAACTTCTCCATCTCAAACACACCCATCGGGCCGTTCCAAAGTATAGTTTTTGATTCTTCAATAACTTCGCTGAAAAGCTTCGCGGTATCCGGGCCGATATCTAAACCCATCCAGCCGTCAGGAATCTGCCCGGTTTTGGCTATGCTGGTGTTAGCATTGTTGTTAAAATCGTCGGCAATAACATTGTCAGACGGTAAGTAAAGCTTTACGCCTTTGTCTTTCGCTTTTTGCACCAGGCTCAAGGCAAGCTCTAATTTATCCAGCTCGACCAATGATGTACCAATGTTACCACCGTTAGCCTTAGCAAAAGTATAAGCCATACCACCACCGATGATAAGGTTATCAACTTTATCCAATAGTTTCTCAATTAATAAGATCTTGTCTGACACCTTCGAGCCACCCATAATAGCTGTGAATGGCCTTTCGGCATGGTTCAATATCTTTTCGGCATTAGCCAGCTCTGCAGCCATTACGTAACCAAAGTACTTGGCATCCGGGAAAAACTGTGCTATGATAGATGTTGAGGCGTGTGCGCGGTGCGCGGTACCAAAAGCATCGTTTACATAAATATCGCCTAAAGCGGCTAATTTTTTAGCGAAATCAACATCGCCCTTTTCTTCTTCTTTATAAAAACGCAGGTTCTCTAACAATAAAACCTCGCCGTTTGATAGCGCTTTAGCTTTATCAATAGCTTCCTGGCCAATGCAATCATCAGCAAACTGTACCTGCTGGCCCAACAGATCAGACAAAGGCGCTATAACGTGCTTTAATGAATCTTTATCATTAGGCCCGTTTTTTGGCCTGCCCAGGTGCGACATTAATATCACGGCACCACCGTCAGTTAATATTTTTTTGATGGTTGGGATAGCTGCAGTTAAGCGGTTATCATCAGTAACATTACCATTCTCATCCAACGGAACGTTAAAGTCGACGCGGATAAGGGCTTTCTTGCCTGTAAATTTTATTTGATCTATAGTTTTCATACGTGCAGTGTGGTCTGTTTTTAAAAGTCCGCCAAAATCAGCATTTAATTCTAAATTCCGAACCCAAAAATGAAAAAGATGCTTCTTTTAAGGTAAAAGGTAAAAGGCTAAAGGTAAAAGGTAACTTTAGGTTAACAATTTGCTTACAGCTTATCCCCGCCTAATTACTGGATCTTTAAATACAGCGCATTATGCGGACCAGCTGGTGGTAAGTCAAACTCGGGCGATACGATCTCGAAACCGGCGTTCTGGTAAAACCTTAGCGCTTTACGGCGGGCATTGCACCAAATATAGTTTGCTTTTTGCCCCAGCAGGTAAACTATAGCAAAGTTAAGCAGCTTTGTGCCTATACCTTCACCCCGATATTTTTCTATAGTTGCTACACCGCGCATTTGGTAGCCATCGCCCTGGAACTGTTTGTAGCCAACCAGGTGGAAAGAAAGTATACTCACCAACTCGCCTTTTATAAAATAGCCTAAATGGAAGCTGCCTTGGGCATTGTCGTTAGGATAACGCATTTCGTTGGGCGTTAGCTTTCCTTCGCGCAATACGGTGTTGCGCAGCGGTAACGCATCTTCTACGGATATAAATTTAATCATGTAACTGGTTTATTTTTTCGACCAAATCGGCCAGGCGGCTTGAGTAGCCCATTTCATTATCATACCAGCCCACTACTTTAACTAACCCTCCTACAATAGAGGTTAGTTGCGCGTCGAAAACGCAGCTGTGGGTATTGCCAACAATGTCTTGCGACACTATTGGGTCCTCGGTATATTCCAATACGTTTTTCATGTCGCCTTCTGCCGCTTGTTTAAAGGCAAGGTTAATAGCTTGTACGGTTGGTTGTGCTTTTAAGATACAGGTAAAATCGGTTAATGAGCCATTTAGTACAGGTACCCGTATACCAGCCCCACCCAATTTACCACCCAAATGCGGAAATATTGAGGTTATAGCCTTTGCCGCCCCGGTAGTTGTTGGGATGATAGATGCTGATGCTGCCCGTGCTCTGCGCAGGTCTTTATGCGGGGTATCGTGCAGGCTTTGGTCGCCGGTCATGGAGTGTACGGTGGTTATGTAGCCATTTACAATGCCCCAGTTTTGGTCAAGTATCTTAACCATTGCCGCAACGTTGTTGGTGGTACATGATGCGTTTGACAGCACCGGCGAGCGCAGATCAACCTTACCATCATTAACCCCTAAAACTACAGTAGGCACATTTTTATCTGTTGATGGTGCTGATATAATAACCTGCTTTGCCCCTGCTGTTAAGTGTTTTTCGCCGCCTTGTTTGGAGGTGAATTTGCCGGTAGCTTCTATTACCAGGTCTATAGCTAACTCTTTCCAGGGTAATTGTTCGGGGTCGCGTTGGGCCAGTATTCTTATTTTTTTACTGTTGATATAAATATGTTCATCATCAAAAGTAACGGTACCGGCAAAGCCATGGTGAACAGAATCATACTTAAATAAGTGAGCAAGGGTACGGGTATCTGTAAGATCGTTTATGGCAATTACCTCAATACCTGGTTTAGCCAATATGCTTCGCAAAAATATGCGGCCTATCCTGCCAAATCCGTTTATCGCTATCCTCATTATATTAACATAAGTAGGCTGCAAAGGTAACAAAA
>JACMRC010000121.1 GCA_014376655.1 Mucilaginibacter sp.
AAACGCCTACCAGGCCGAGATTGACGCGGCTTGCGAACTGATAGACTTCCTGCGCTTCAACGTGCAATACATGACCGAGATCTATGCACAACAACCGCCTATATCACCAAAAGGCATCTGGAACCGTGTGGAGCAGCGCCCGTTAGAGGGCTTTGTGTTTGCATTGACCCCGTTTAACTTTACAGCTATAGCGGGTAACCTGCCTGCATCTGCCGCCATGATGGGTAACGTTGTGGTTTGGAAACCCGCCTACCCGCAGATTTATGCCGCTAATGTATTGATGCAGGTATTCCTTGAAGCAGGCTTGCCACCGGGTGTTATCAACCTTATATACGTTGACGGCCCTGTTGCCGGCGAGGTGATATTTAACCACCCGGATTTCGCAGGCATCCACTTTACCGGGTCGACAGGCGTATTCCAGAACATCTGGCAGACTATTGGTACCAACATCCATAAATACAAAACCTACCCGCGCATAGTTGGCGAAACCGGTGGTAAAGACTTTGTGCTTGCCCACCCAAGCGCCAATGCCGATGTAGTAAGTACGGCCTTAGTTCGCGGCGCATTTGAGTACCAGGGACAGAAATGTTCGGCAGCATCAAGGGCTTATATCCCGGCTTC
This sequence comes from Mucilaginibacter sp., assembly GCA_014376655.1. GTDB lineage: Bacteria > Bacteroidota > Bacteroidia > Sphingobacteriales > Sphingobacteriaceae > Mucilaginibacter. Next base: position 622 of record JACMRC010000121.1, read on the forward strand.
ATTATGGCCTGCGGTTAAAGAGAACATTAAACGCGACCTGGCCTCCATTAAAATGGGACCAACCGAAGACTTCGAGAACTTTGTAAACGCGGTTATCACCGAAGCATCGTTTGACAAGCTGGCTAAATATATTGATGCCGCTAAAGCGGATAAAGATGTTGAGCTGATTGCCGGCGGTGGTTATGACAAGAGCCAAGGCTGGTTTGTACAACCAACCGTTATTAAAGTAACCGACCCATACTATGTAACCATGTGTACAGAGCTGTTTGGCCCGGTGCTTACAATTTATGTTTATGAGGATGCTCAATTCGATGAGGTATTGAAGATAGTAGACAGCACCTCTATCTACGCCCTAACAGGCAGTATTATATCGCAGGACAGGTATGCTATCGCGAAAGCTACACAAGCGTTACGTAACGCTGCGGGCAACTTCTACATCAACGATAAACCCACGGGAGCAATAGTGGGCCAGCAGCCATTTGGCGGCGCCCGAGGATCAGGCACCAACGACAAAGCCGGATCAATGATAAACCTGCTGCGCTGGGTATCACCAAGAACCATCAAGGAAACCTTTGATCCGCCGAAAGATTACAGGTACCCATTTTTACAGAAGGATTAAGTTAGATGCAAGAATAAAGAGCCAGGAATCAAGATAGATTTCTGGCTCTTTCATTTAACAATAAGTCTTGGCTCTTGATTCTCGTCTCTTGATTCTATCCCCTCCTATTTAAACCTAAATACATTATCCATATTCTCGTTATCGGTAGTACTAACTTTCATATCGTTAATGATACCGGTTTTCAGGCTATAAACCCAACCGTGTACGCCAACCTCCTGCCCTTTGGCCCAGGCGTTTTGCACAATGCTGGTTTTGCAAAGGTTGTATACGTTCTCTATTACGTTCAGCTCAACCAGGCGGTCTACCCGTTGTTGCTCATCTGTTATGGCGGTTAATTCATCGGCATGTAAGCGGTATACATCTTTTATGTGGCGCAGCCAGTTGTCAATTAAGCCAAATTCCTGGTTGCTCATGGCAGCAATTACACCACCGCAACCATAATGGCCGGTAACTATAACGTGTTTTACCTTTAGTACGTTTACCGCATAATCCAGTACACTCAGCATGTTCATATCCGTATGGATAACCATGTTGGCTATGTTACGGTGTACAAATATCTCGCCCGGGGCGGTATTGGTTATCTGGTTGGCTGGTACGCGGCTATCGGCGCAGCCTATCCATAAAACAGGCGGGTTTTGCCCGGCAGCCAGTTTGGTAAAATAGTCGGGGTCTACTGCCAGGCTATCAGCTATAAATTGCTTATTCCCTGCAAGCAGGTTTTCGTAGGTAATATGTTTGGTATCTATTGGTTTTGCGCACATGGCAATTATATTTTTATAGGTTGATAGTTAGTTTTTGCTCCTTGCAAACCGGCGTGTAAGTTTATGCAGCGCCAATTCAGAAACATCAAAGTATAGTATAGTAAGCAATATAAACGGGACACAGTAAAATATGGCAAACTCGTACAAATTAAAGAAGTATCCGCCAATAATCCCACCTAAAAAATAAAAACCTAATACCGTAAACCTTACATAGATCTTATTTCTTACTACTTCGGTCTTTTCAGCATTGGGGTGGATCCATTCGGCAATTTCGCCGCCCAGGTCGGTAAATAAGCCGGTGAGGTGTGATGATTTGATGAGCCCGCCGGATATAGTGGACACTAAACTATTTTGTAATCCCATGGAAAAAATAATAGTGGCTATTACTATTTCGCGTTCCAGCTTGGTTTCCTGGTAAAAGTTATGGCCATATACTGCCACAAAAAGCAAGATAATGATCTCAATTATAATGGGGATAGAATGCGCGCGGTAATAACTTTTATATTTTAATGATCGCACAATAAAGCTGGATAAAAATGCCCCGGCAAAAAACATAAAAAGCCATAGCAGGAAGATCAATATCTCGCCAAAGTTTTGTTCAACAATATGTTTGGATAAGTTGGCTACGTGTCCGGTAATGTTTGAGGTGAAAGCCAGGAACGCTACCATCCCCACCACATTAGTAATACCCGATACCAGCGCTGTTGACGAGGCAAGCATTAAGTTTTCACGAAGCGAGCGGTCGCCTTTTGATTGTCTTAGCATGTTGGACTATCCTTTGGATGGTATTAATCCATATCTGTTCATTATTTCGCTGATCACTGCCGGATCAGGCGGGACACCGGGTTTAATAGCATTAGCGATCTCACGAAAATATGCGGGACCGATAAATGCCGGTGTTAGAACACACAACGCTTTTGCGTTTGCAGTGCCTTTATTATCATGATGGTGTACTATTCCTCGTGGTATAAAATAATGATCGCCGGGGCGTATGGTAATGTTTTTACCATCAACAACGGATGATAATTCGCCTTCCAATCCATACAGTGCTTCATCAACATCCACATGGTAATGCGCTACAGGTACTTTGGCACCCGCGGGGATAGTAAGTTCAAACATCACCATTTGGCCATTGGTGTCATCGCCGTCTAATAAAAAATTCAACGCTAACTGGCCTATTCGTATTAATTCTTTTGAAGGCATGTGCAATAAATCTTAAGGTTGATCAATGTTATAAATATCGTCATTATCCGTAACTTATCGTTTTAATATTAATACTGTGTTCCAAAAAAAAATCCCGGCCTGCAATTGCAGCACCGGGACCACTTCACACCAAAAACTATCTTATGCGTGGGCAGCCATGGCTTCCTGCTCCACCTCATACATATAACCTAAGTTTTGCGAGTCGTGGTTAGTTACCTTCAAATCCTTAACCAAGCCGGTGTTAATATCAACCACCCAACCGTGTACTTCCAAATCCTCGCGCTCTTTCCAAGCGTTTTGGATGATGGTTGTTTTACACAAGTTATAAGCCTGTTCTATCACGTTAAGTTCAACCAAACGGTTAATTTTAGCATCCTTGTCTGTAATACGGTCAAGCTCGTGGGCATGCAGGCGGTACACATCTTTAATATGGCGCAACCAGTTATCAATCAGCCCGAATTGTTTATGGGTTAACGCGGCAGCCACACCACCGCAGCCGTAATGGCCGGCAACAATAACGTGTTTAACTTTTAAAACGTTTACCGCATAATCCAATACACTCAGCATATTCATGTCAGAGTGTACGCATACATTGGCTATGTTGCGGTGTACAAACACCTCGCCCGGCTTGGTACCGGTAACCTGGTTTGCGGGTACGCGGCTGTCTGAGCAGCCTATCCACAACACCTCGGGGCTTTGGCCCTTCGCTAACTTTTTAAAGTAATCGGGGTCTTCTTTTATTTGTTCA
>JACMRC010000122.1 GCA_014376655.1 Mucilaginibacter sp.
ACGGCTTTCTTTTTCATGTCGTTATCCCACACGCAGTCTTTCACCAACCATGGGGTATCAAAACGGGTAAGCTCAGACGCCGCCGGTTCGTCTAATATAAACTCAACATTGTCTGATAGCTGCAGGTAGGTAGCAGGTACCTCGCCTGATAATTCACCCTCAACCGCTTTTTTAATGATCGACGCTTTCTTCTTGCTCCAGGCCATCAATATAATTTCGCGGGCCTTAAATATAGTGCCTACGCCCATTGTAATGGCTTTGGTTGGTACGCCTTCTTTACCACCAAAATCGCGCGCGGCATCGGTACGGGTAAGGTCATCCAAAGTAACCAAACGGGTGCCCGAGTTGGGCGCAGAGCCCGGCTCATTAAAACCAATGTGACCGGTACGGCCGATACCTAATATCTGTAGGTCCAGGCCGCCAAGTTCTTCAATTTGCTTTTCGTAGTTCAGGCAAAAGGCGGCTATTTTATCCTCGGGCAAGGTACCATCCGGGATATGGATGTTTTTGCGGTCGATATCTATATGGTCGAATAAATTCTCGTTCATAAAACGCACGTAGCTTTGTATAGCGGAGGGTTTCATGGGGTAGTATTCGTCCAGGTTAAAGGTTATTACGTATTTAAAACTCAAGCCTTCCTGGTTGTGCAATCTTATCAGTTCGGTATAAACAGCAATAGGTGTTACGCCGGTAGCAAGGCCCAGTACGGTTTTTTCGCCGTCGGCTTTACTGCGGATAAGTTTTGCAATGCGTTGCGCCACGGCAACAGCACCGGCAGCAGGGTTGGGATATACCGTTACGGGTAGTTTTTCGTAGCGGGTTGCTTCTAATAAATTTAATCTGGCCATACTATATAGGTTGGGATGGAGCGGCAAATATCGGGAATTATTAATTTAAGTTTTGCTCCGGGTGGATATTTTTCATAACTTGAAGGCGTAAGGCGGCATTACTCACCCTGACATCGCTTCGCTCGTCATCCCTCTCTTCCGCAAGCGGTATAGAGGGAAAAAGAAAAATAATAACCCTCTTTCCGCCGAAGGCGAAGAGAGGGTGGTCCAGCGCAGCGCCGACCGGGTGAGTAAACGGCGCGCGTTCAAACTAACTGTAGTACCCATGGCACAACTCAACACCAACCTCCAGCACCTGTTCACCATCGCCCAAAAACCTGCGCGTATTGGTATCGGTTTAATGTCGGGTACATCGTTAGACGGGTTGGATATTGCGCTATGTAAATTTACCGGCAGTGGCTTGCAAACCAAATGCGAATTATTGCAATTTACCACCACACCCTACCAGGACTTTTTTAAAAGCGAGGTGCGGACAATCTTTTCGCGCAGGCAGGTTGACCTGGAAAAAGTTTGCTTGCTGAATGATTTTATAGGCACCTACCATGCCGAGCTGATATTACAAGCTTTAGAAAGCTGGAACGTTAAGCCCGAAGATGTAGACTTTATTGCCAGCCACGGCCAAACTATTTATCATGCACCAAAACGCCTGCATAGGCAGGAGGGTTACCCCAACGCGTCATTACAAATTGGGGATGGCGACCATATTGCAGTTAAGACCGGTATTTTAACCATCAGCGATTTCCGCCAGAAACAATTGGCTGCCGGGGGCGAGGGCGCTCCGCTGGCTTTATATGGCGATGTGTTGCTGGGCAGTAAGGCCGGCGAGGATAGGATACTGGTAAATATTGGCGGCATCTCAAACCTTACTTTTTTGCCTGCGGATGGGGATATGGATAAAGTGCTATGCTCTGACATTGGCCCCGGCAATACGCTGATTGATATGTTTTGCCGCACTTATTTTGATAAGGCTTTTGATGAAGATTCGACCATTGCATTTTCGGGCGAGGTGAATGAGGGATTGTTAAGCTCGTTATTGAAGTACCCGTTCTTTGGCGAGACACCGCCTAAAACCACCGGCCCCGAATTGTTTAACGAAGAATATGTACGTAAAGCACAGGAACGATCAGGCACCAGCCACATCGCACCTAAAGATGTAATAGCCACCCTAAGCGCGTTCACCGCCAAAGCCATTGCCGATTTTACGCGTGCCTACCTGCCCAAAGGTGCCCAAATGTTTGTAAGCGGCGGCGGGGCCAAGAACCCGTTCGTGATGCAATACCTCGAAAAAAGATTATACCGCACCACCATTGCCGATACCGCAGCCCTGGGCATCAATCCCGACGCTAAGGAAGCTATATTGTTTGCCTTATTAGGTAACGAAGCATTGGCCGGTGAGCCGCTGCATATAGGTACTAACCCGAGCGTGTTGAAGGGGAAATTTAGTTTTGCGGGGTAAACTTCACCAATAGCAAAATTATTTTTTTTCTCTCTCTAAAAAAATCTTCGCGTTGATTTTAAATTCCTCCAACGAAGTGAATTGTTTATCGCAAGTATTTGTAAGTCTGGAACGATCTTTTTTTGGCAATTTTTCAAAATCATCATTTACAACCCAACCTCTAAAATTCAAATTATATTTTTGATATTCTAAACAACTAATGGTTGCCAACCGTGCTTTGGAAACATCTTTTACTCCAAATAAATAAACAGGATGGCCATTCGGTGTAAATTGGTAATCGGCTTCTAAATCGTCTCTGTCCGGAATAGGTAATACTTTTGATTTAGGGTGAAATTCTTTAAGCTCTGTCAGGATAAATTCTTCTAACATTTCATTGAAAAGACTTTCAATCACTTCACGCTTAAAATACCGCATACTCCCTATTTTCGCATAAGCCTGAGTAATATGCATTATATCGGTAAAAATATTATTGATATTAGTATCCAAACAGATATTTCCATCGTTTTCGGTAAGGCTGTTTTCTGAAATGATTTTCTGTAAAATCATTTCTTTATTTTCGGTATCAATATCATATGAATACGCTAAACGCTGCAATGTCAGACCATAATCACATAATGTGTATCCCCCACTTTCTTTAGGAGCTATAAATAAATCTATCATATCACCGTCCTCATGAAATATAGGTAGGTATAGCTGATAAATATCGGGCCTTTTTTGCTTTATATTAACCCGATGATTAAAGTCTTTTTCAATATGTTTTAATATCTCATCCATGTGAATTTTATTCTGATTTAAACATATCTATTTGAGTACTTGGTGGAGGAAAATACTTCCGTTTATCATCCGGCAATAAATTTATGAGTTTAACATAAAATTGTAAAGCATCTTCAATTGTAGAATATTCTTGAGTTAATTCTATAAGGCCCTCTGGCTTTAAACCCGTATTGATTCTATCTGCCGCCGCTTTATGAATATGGCAAACAGCATGGTGAGATACATCTTTAATAGCCCCATGGGGACCATTACACCTTAATAATATTATTTTCCCCTTTTCTTCTTTAGGGTTAAACGCAAGACCGATAGAAAAATTTTCACTAAATATTAAACTTTGTGTAATGAAACCATTAAAGCTATAATTACCGTCCACAGAAATAAGGCTAAAATGCCTCTTTAAAAAACTATTTCTACCTTTTAATTCTTTTGGGGGGTCTACTATCATTTTTTGACAGCTTATTAGTTCTGTAATTAGCTCGTCCGTATACATATCAAGTGATAAAGATGTAATAAGTTTTAATATTAAATAATAAAACCTAAGTATACAAATTTAACTTTTATTATGATTGCGTTCACGGGGTGAGGACCTGCGCTGTTGAAGTCAGAGACTTCGAACGATTATGCAATAGTTTTTAGAATAGAAAGCTTTTAACAGTGCCGCGAAAATAAAGGCAGGTAAACTAAAGAGCCGCCCGGCAAGCGAGTTGTTAAATGAACTATAATTTTACTGCGCCGTAACCGCCACATCAAACGTCCCCTCGGTAATAGTTTTAGTAGTTGTACCTGCCGAGCCAATATGACTGCCAACAAAATTGAATGTACCCGCAACCCGGGTATCTGATAGCGAGGTTATTGTAACGCTCCCGGTCTGGTCTGACGCGTAAGCCGCAACCTGTGGTTCTTGTACCGATAACTGGAAATACGCGCCGTTTGCTGCGGTAAATGTAGCCACCTTAGGGTTAGGCACTAATATAAAAACAGTATTATATGCCGCGTTGGTTTCCAGGCCCGAGATCTGCAAATTACCACCAGCCGTATATTTAATTGCTGATCCGGTATAGGTTTTTGAAGCACCATCAACCTTTAAGCTCAGGCTACTTTCTACTATTGTAGGTGTAGTAGTCTTTTTTTTGCAGGCGCTTAATAAAAACAGGCTGCAGGCTAATAGTAATAGTATATGCTTTGTCATGTAGTGGCGTGATTAACAAAAATAAAGTTTTATGGGGGATGTTGCAAGGGGGCTATGGAATAGAAGTATGTATCATACAATCGGTAGTTTGGCTAAAGCCGATTCCTGCTTATTTTGCCACCCGTCGGTTAAAACCGACGGCAATGATACTTGTTGCGACCGCATTCATTGCCGTCCCTTTTAAGGGACGGAATATAGATAGAGAAATAAAGGCTTTAGCCAAATATGTTAAAGCGAGAAATTGATTCGTATACATCCTAATCACCAACCTCTAATCTCTAAACACTAATTACTATCTTCGTAAAAAAATCAAGCACAATGAACGCATACTCTTTCGTACAGCACCTGCACTCGGGTTTCAGGTATATTATTTTGGTATTGTTTATCTATACCATATTACAGGCATTTATAGGCTGGTTGGGCGGCAGGCCTTATGATAACCGTAACCGTTTAACAAACCTGTTTGCCATGATATCGGCACACACCCAATTGCTGATAGGTATAGTATTATATTTCATGAGCCCGCTGGTTGCATTTAACAGCACCACCATGAAAGACCCGGTTACCCGTTACTTCACCGTCGAGCACTGGTTAATGATGTTAATAGCCTTAGTGCTAATTACTATAGGCCACAGCAAGAGCAAAAAACTGGTTTTGCCCGAAGCTAAGCACAAAACAATTGCCCTGTTTTATACACTTGCACTGCTTATAATTGTTGGCACATTGGCCGCTGGCAAAATTTCTATCTTAAAATAAGTTAAAAATAAATGCAGAAATAATTTGCCAATTCAAATTTCTTTATAAATTTGCGTCCACAATGATCAAAAAGATAAATATAAAAAGCTGGTGGCACCAATTAAATTTGGCAGCCGGATAACTTTTTGACCATAGGAAACTAACCAATTGTAAACCTAATACAGAAACCCGGCGAACCTCATTCGCCGGGTTTTTTGTTTTACAATATTTTTAACAACACAAATGAAAAAGTATAAAATTAATACCATTTATAAAAAACTGCTTGCCGACACTACTACACCGGTAAGCATATACCTGCGCTTGCGCGATGTTTTCCCTAACTCGTTACTACTGGAAAGCTCGGACTACCATAGCCGCGAAAACAGCACCAGCTATGTTTGTTGCGACCCAATTGGCGGTCTTACACTAAACGATGGGGAATTAAACAAACGCTACCCCGACGGTACAGAAGAAACATTAAAAGAAGGCGAATTTGAACTGATAAGCCAGATAACTGATTTCCTGGCCAGTTTTGAAACTACCCTGCCCGAAGTTAAAATTACCGCCAACGGCTTGTTTGGCTATTTCACGCATGAGGCTGTGGAGCATTTTGAAACCATCCGCTTAAAAAAGAGCGACGATACTACCCGCAAGGTCCCGGTAATGCAATACAATATTTACCGCTACATTATCGCTATAGATCACTTTAAAAACGAACTGTATATTTTCCATAACATGCCCGAGGGCGAAGAAGAAAATGGTGGACTTGATAAAATAAAGGACCTGATAAAAAACAAGAACTTCCCTGAGTATAGCTTCCAGAGTAAGGCTGATGAACAATCAAACCTGACCGACGAAGGCTTTATAGCCATAGTGGAAAAGATGAAGCAGCATATTTATCGTGGGGATGTTTTCCAGATCGTACCGTCGCGTGCTTTCTCTAAAGAGTTTACCGGTGATGAGTTTAATGTGTATCGTGCTTTAAGATCTATCAACCCATCGCCTTACCTGTTTTATTTTGATTATGGCGATTTTAGGATCTTTGGCTCATCGCCCGAGGCGCAGATCACTATTAAAAACCGTAAGGCTACCATTTATCCAATAGCAGGCACATTTAAACGTAGTGGCGATGATGAGAAGGATGCAGTTATTGCTCATAACTTAAAGAACGACCCCAAAGAATCGGCTGAGCACGTAATGCTGGTTGACCTTGCCCGTAATGATCTGAGCCGCCATTGCGAACATGTGGAGGTTAAGGCATTTAAAGAGGTGCAATACTATTCGCATTTAATTCACCTGGTGTCCATGGTAAGTGGCGATCTGCTGCCGGATGTGCCTACATTTAAAGTGGTGGCTGATACCTTCCCGGCGGGTACGTTAAGCGGAGCGCCAAAGTATCGCGCCATGGAGATAATTGATGCGAACGAGAATATTAAGCGCAGCTTTTACAGCGGTGCCATAGGGTATCTGGGTTTCAATGGCGATTTTAACCATGCCATCATGATCCGCTCGTTTTTAAGTAAAAACAATACGCTGCACTACCAGGCAGGGGCGGGCATAGTTGCCGGCTCGGTAGCCGAAAGTGAGCTGAACGAGGTAAATAACAAGATAGCAGCCCTGCGTAAAGCGCTTGAACTGGCAGAAGAGTTATAACCTAAGCCCCCTAACCCCCTAAAGGGGGAACAACTAATGAATATTAATGTATAAAGTGATATGGAACCTAATAAAGATATAACCTCATCTACCCCCTTTAGGGGGCCGGGGGGCAAAGTTTTAATTATTGATAACTATGATTCGTTTACGTACAACCTGGTACACCTGGTAAACGAGATTGGCTTGCAGTGCGAGGTTTGGAGAAACGATCAGTTCAAGATAGAAGATGTGGATGCTTATGATAAGATCATTCTTTCTCCGGGCCCGGGTATACCATCAGAGGCGGGATTGCTGTTGGATGTAATTGCCAAATACGCCCCAACCAAAAGCATTTTTGGTGTATGCCTTGGCCAGCAAGCCATTGCCGAAGTATTTGGCGGTAAATTGTACAACCTAAAGCAACCTATGCATGGCATAGCAACCCCAATTACTGTTACTGACGACAGCGAGCAACTTTTTGCAGGTTTACCGCATCAGTTTAAAGTTGGCCGTTACCACTCGTGGGTGGTTGATGAAAAATCTATCCCCAATGTATTAACCGTAACCGCGGTTGATGAAGTGGACAACTCGGCTATGGCGTTAAGGCATAAAGAGTTTGACGTGCGTGGTGTGCAATTTCACCCTGAATCTATCCTAACGGAGTTTGGAAAAGAAATGATGCAAAACTGGTTGGCCTCTGGTAAATCAAAAATTGGTAATTTAGCCGATTATAATAAGATAGGTTTAAACTAAACAAACACCCCTGCCCACGGGCAGGGCACGGCTATGAATATCCTTGATAAAATTGTTCTTAATAAAAAGGCTGAAGTAGAAGAAGCTAAAGAAAACACAACTGTTAAAGAACTGGAAGCCTCGCCGCTATTTAGCCGCGATACTTACTCGTTCAAAGATTTTTTGCTAGACCCTGCACGTACCGGTATTATAGCCGAGTTTAAGCGGCGGTCGCCATCAAAAGGTATTATTAATAATAGTGTTGGTGTAGTACAGGTAACCAATGGTTACGCGGCTGCAGGTGCTTCGGCATTGTCTGTACTGACAGATACCGACTTCTTTATGGGTACCAAAGCCGATCTGTTTAAAGCCCGCCAGGCAAATACCATCCCTGTTTTGCGTAAGGATTTTATGATAGATGAGTTCCAGGTAATCGAAGCCAAATCGTTAGGTGCCGATATTATTCTGTTAATAGCTGCTATACTTACCCCCAAAGAAATTAATAAGCTGGCAACACTGGCAAAAAGCCTTGGCTTAAATGTGTTGTTGGAGGTACATAACCTGGAGGAACTGCAACGCAGTATCAACCCTAATGTAGATGCCATAGGCGTAAACAACCGCAACCTTGCCGATTTTACGGTATCCGTAGAAACCTCCTACAAACTGGGCGAACATATCCCGGCCGAATTTTTAAAAATATCTGAAAGCGCTATAAGCGATGTGCATACCATTAAAGGCCTAAAGAAAGCCGGCTTCAACGGATTTTTAATTGGCGAGACTTTTATGAAGCAGGCCGATCCGGGATTAGCAATGAAAGAGTTTGTTGAGGGGTTGAAATAAAATATATTTTTGTCATTGCGAGGAGGAACGACGAAGCAATCGCACGGTGCAAAGTTCGCGATTGCCACACTCGTACCTCGTTCGCAATGACATATCAAGCGAAACATTACATCTATGAGTTCTACAATCCTCGACGATAAAACCTTTACCGAATTAAACTACGAAAAAACGACAGAAAGAGACACTGAGTTTAACAACTGCGTGTTTAAGAAATGCGATTTTACAGAGGCCGAGTTTGCGCTTTGCAAGTTTATAGATTGTGTTTTTGAGGACTGTAACCTGTCCATGATAAAGTGGAACCGCTCTACTCTAAACAACGTGATATTTAAGCAATGCAAGTTACTGGGTGTAAACTTTAGCCCGTGCGAGGATTTTTTGTTTACAGTCAGGTTTGAGTCGTGTATGTTAGATTATTCTTCATTCATGGCTAAGAAGATGCCTAAAACCCATTTCGTAAAATCATCATTAAAAGAAGTGACGTTTACTGAGGCTATTCTCACAGGATCGGTGTTTGATGAATGCGACCTCAACGGTACGGTTTTTAGCAGAACAGACCTTACATCAGTAAACTTCGCTAACGCATTAAACTTCATTATTGACCCCGAACTAAACACCATCAAGCACGCTACGTTTTCGGCAGATGGGCTTGAGGGGCTTTTATTTAAGTATAATATAAAAGTAGTTTAGCCAACCAAACTTATTCAGCGTAAACTTCTTCCAACTGCCGGGTAAGAAACTTAAACGACATAGCCGCGTCGGCAGCGGTATAAGGTGCACCCGGCTCCATAAATATGGGGCCTTTATAGTTCGCTGTTCTTAATGCACGCAGGTAAGGTTTTAGATCGTCGCCTTTCATACCCGGCAGCGTCCTGATCTCCAGTTCGGCAATTTCGCAATGCACTATAATGTCTGCATTATCAACAATAACCTGTGGCGTTTCTTTCATACGGCCCATGTGGTAAATATCGGCATTCAGTTTAAAGTTGGGGTTGTTAACCGCGCGTACTACTTCGGCAGTTTCTTTTAGGGTGAGCAGGAAATTGGTTTCTGCCGTTTCCAAGCTTTCTAACACCAACATAATATGGTGCTTTTGTGCTACCAATGCCAGTTTACCGCACAATAAGGTGAAATCTGCCTGCGCTTTTTTGGTATCATAGCCATCAGGCAACCTGCGCGATCCGCCACTGCCTAATATAATATGCTTGATATTGGCTTGCTCCGCTCTTAAAAATACGCTGTCGACATACGCTAAAACCCTTGGCGTATTAACCGCAGGCCCAGCGATTTTCATGCTGGATGGGAACAGGATATTGCACATATACACTTTGCATTGTGCTTTATTTATCCGTTCGATATTGCTTCTAAACTTCTCTTCGTTAAGTGATGGCGAGAGCATTTTGCCAACCGATTCACCTATCATTTTAAAACCGGCGGCATGGGCAATGCTATCCTTATCAATAGATAAAATAAGGCCTAAAGCATTAGGCGGTTTTTGCTGTGTACGAAAGCTAAATAGTGCCGCTGCGGATAACAGCAATAGCACAATACCGGTTTTTAATTTCATTGGTTTTTTAGGTTTGGTTAAAACTAATAAAATTATTCGGGCAAAAAAAGGCCCCAATCTCTCGGGGCCTTAGTATTAATTTTTAGGGGCTGCGGGCAACTCCTTGCGCGGCATCATTTCGTCGCGTTGTGAGGTGTTGTAAACAAACCAGGCGGTAATGGTGGCGGCTTGTTTAAGGTCGGCCTCGCTTAACTTGTCGTAAGTGTCCTGGTTACTATGGTGGGTACGCGTGCCATAATCCATGCTATCCTGTATAAACTGGAAACCGGGGATCCCAACCGCGTCAAACGACAGGTGGTCCGTTCCGCCGGTGTTACCTATAGTGATAGTGCTTGCACCCAGATCTTTAAACGGAGCTAACCACGATTGGAATATTGAGCCAATAGCCGAGTTGCCCTGCAAATACACACCGCGTATTTTACCGGTACCGTTATCTAAGTTATAGTAAGCCGAAACTTTGGCAGCTTCAGGTTTTAATATCATAGTTTTAGGGTCGCCAAAGTGGTTAAGCACATAAAAGCGTGAGCCAAATAAACCCTGTTCTTCAGAACTCCATAATACTACGCGGATGGTACGGCGCGGTTTAAACCCAACACGTTTTAAAATGCGCATGGTTTCAAGCATTACCGCACTGCCGGCAGCATTGTCTGTAGCGCCGGTAGCAGCATGCCATGAATCCAAGTGGCCACCTATGATAACTAATTGGTCCTTTAATTTAGGATCGGTGCCGGCTATTTCGCCTACTACATCATAACCTTGCAGGTCGTTAGTAAAAAACTCGGTTTTAATATCAGCCTCTAATTGTACTTTAATGCCGGCTTTACTTAAACGTAAAATGCGTTGATAATCTTCGCCGCTGGTTTCTAATTCAGGCGCAACAACATGCGCAGTATCAGCGTAT
>JACMRC010000123.1 GCA_014376655.1 Mucilaginibacter sp.
ATAGCGATGATACCTAACGAACCAATGCCGATGGAAACCATTTCGCGCATTACCTCGCTCCAGTAAACACTAAATTTTTCGGGCTTGCGGAAACTTAAACGCAATAAGAGTATGTATTTGCCTAAACTGTAAAACATGCTATCAAATAAAAGTCTGCTAAAAATACGTTTTTACTTTTAACCCGCACAAGGCTTTACAGTGATAAGCGTATTGAATGTTTGTATTTAACGGGAAAATGACAGTTTTGTTTAATTGAGAAAGTAAATACTATTTCCGCTCTCCCACAGAGAAACGGAACGGATAAGTAGTAGCGGCCCTTACTGGTTTGTTACTTACATATGCAGGTTGCCATTGCGGCGAGAGTTTTAAAACAGCAACAGCCGCGTCGCCTAAACTAACAGATGGTGCTGATAGCACTTTTATATTACTCAGGCTTCCATCTACCTCAACAACAAACGATACTACTACTTTGCCGCCGGTATTATCAAGTATGTCTTTAGATGGGTACTTTACGTTTTTCATTACGAACCTGTCAAATGTCCCCAGTTCGTCTTTAAAAACAGGTGGTATATCTGTTTTGGTGTAGATGGTGCCGGTTTGGTCATAGTTAATAGGGGTAGTTATTTCGCCCTTTTTATAAACAAAATTCAAGGGCTTGCCGTCCAGAAAAAATGTCCATTGGCCGTTTTCTACACCTTTGTTAACCGGCCCCTGTAGCAAAACGCTTTTAAAATCATCGTCATACTTAACCCATTGGCCCTCGCCATTTGTGGCCAATACTTTACCGATCGAGTCGCGGCATTCTGCTATATATAATTTATGATTATAGGTATGGTCCTCATTACCAAATTTGCCGGTTATGTATAACTTACCGTTAGGATAATAGGCAGTTACAGCGTTTACCGGTACGCCTTGGTAATAATTTATAATATTTTTGATGTGCCCGTTTGGGTAATAGCGGATACACTTACCCGTCAGCAAAAGCTTGCTTGAATTATTAAGCGTAATTCCTTCTAACTTGCTGTACCCATTTGGATAAATCTCGGCAACCTTATAATAATAAACCCCGCGCAATGAGTCGGCCGGCATAACATAACGTACATAATCAGCGCTATCCTTTTCAGGCACAATACCACCATTGTTTTTCATATAATAAATAGTGGTATCTTTTTGCGCTTGCGCGGATTGGAATATTAATAAGGAAAGGATTAGGATGGTGATATGTTTAGGCATAGGGTTGTCAATATTAGTGATAAGCGTATTGGATATTTGTATTTAACGGAATAGCGGGGGGATAGTGGTGCAATAATTATGCAGTCTTAATTTACTCACGACCTAATGTAAAAGATATGGGAACAGTGTACCTTACATTAACAGGGATCCCATAAAGATAACCCGGTTTCCACGGCGGAGATAATTTTAATACTCTAAGAGATTCTTCGGCAAGTCCGCTGGATGGTGTTTTCAGAGCCTTAAGATCTGTTAAAACGCCATTTTTTTCAACTACAAAACTCATAATAACCCTACCACCAATGCCATTTTCGCGCTCATACCTCGGGAATCTAATATTACCCGCTAAGAATTGTCCAAATGCTTCAATCCCCCCTTTAAATCCAGGTTGATCCTGAACTTTTGTAAACGGATACTTAGTCCCATTCTTATTATATCCATAACCTGTGCCGACAACTTCCCCTGCACTATAAGTACACGTAAATTGGGTAGTATCACTTAAAGTTCCGTGCCACTCACCATTTTCCAGACTATTCACAACTGGGCCTTCTGCTATTCTATATTTAAAATCCTTATCGAAATCCAACCATGTACCATTGCCATCTTGGGTAAGAACTTTTCCTGTGGAATCTCTGCATTCTTTTAATAACGTAATGTATTTTGTCACGTCCATCATTTTTTTATTGACATTCTCTTTAACTATACTTTTTTCTTTTGTCGATAATTTCCACAACTGACCGTTTGGGTAATACTGGATAGTGTTGCCTATAGCGAGGCCTTCATCGTAATTCATTATGCTTTTTTTACGCCCGTTCGGGTAATAGTACAAGGCACTTCCGTGTAATTTTAAAACTGACGAACGATCCAGCGTATGGCCAATCATTTTAGTCTTTCGATTCATATAAAGTTCGGTTACAGGGTATGCCCGTTTTCCAAGGCTGGAATCAGCCGGCATTATGAATAAATAATAATCAGCACTGTCTTTTTCAGGCACTATTATACCCGAGTCTTTCATAAAATATACAATGGTATCTTTCTCGGATACCTGCGCATCCGCACCCATCCAAATCATCATCCCCAATAAAAAAACAAATAAGGCCTTAAACATAGTTAATTAAATATGCATTGAATATACTGCCAATATTTTACTTCACCAACAATACCCTCCCCCGAGGGTAAATATTATTTCACCGACTATTACACCCCGTTCCCCGATTTATATATACGGCATCTGTGAAATATACCTACTTTTATTCTATGAAAAATGCTTTAATAACCGGCGCAACAAAAGGAATGGGACGTGCAATTGCTGCAGCTTTTGCCCATGAAGGTGTAAACCTTGCCATTAACTCGCGTAACGCTGCCGAGCTTGCTTCTTTTAAAACAGAACTGCTGCAAATTAACCCCGCCATTAAAGTTTTTACCGCGGTGGCCGATGGCAGTAATAAAGAAGACCTGTTATTTTTTGCCGACGGCGCTGCCGACGAACTTGGGCCAATTAACATAGTGGTTAACAATTTAGGTATGTACCAATTCTCAAAAATAATGGACGATGAGATCGGCCTGTTTGAGAAAATGGTAAACACCAATTTAATGCCTGCTTATGAGTTGTACCGTTTCTTCGGTAAAAGTATGGTGGATGCCGGCGAGGGACATTTTTTTAATATCTGCTCTGTAGCGGCGCTTAACCCTGTGGTTGATGCCGGCTTGTACAGCGTAACCAAAGCTGCTTTGCTAAGTTTAAATAACGTAATGAGAATAGAGATGCAGGATTATGGAGTTAAGGTAACTGCGGTTATCCCCGGGTCTACATTAACTGCCTCATGGGATGGCCAAAAGGTGAATAAAGACACCATGGTTTTACCCGAAGACGTAGCATCGGCAGTAGTAAATATTTATAAAATGAGTAAGGGCGCCAATGTCGACCAAATAATTATTAAACCGGCTGGCGGCCAATTGTAAACAAACAACTAAAAAACTAAGACAATGGAAAAGAAATTACAGCGCGACGAATATAATAAAACAATAGCAGGCGTATGCGCAGGCCTTGCAGAGTATTTAAGCATTGATGTTACCTTGGTAAGAGTAATATTTGTATTATCATTAATATTACATGGCTGCGGTATTGTACCGTACATTATTTTATGGATAGTGATGCCTAAAAAAGTATATGGGTTTAATAACAGGCCCGGATTTAATAATGCCGGGCCGGTTGATTATACCGTGCCCCCACAAAGCGGCCCAACGGTAGATTACACTGTGCCAAACTTTGGCAGCTTTACGCAGCCCCAACCAGGCGCACCATTTGTAATGCCTCCTAAAAAGAAATCAAACGCAGGCATTATTGTAGGCGTGGCTTTGGTAGCATTTGGAGCATTCTTTTTATTAGATAACTTTGATTTATTGCCTAACTGGGAATTTGACCGCCTATGGCCTTTAGTATTTGTTGCAGCAGGTGCGGTATTAGTATTCTCTCGCCGCAAACAACAGCCATGGGAAAAAGACAACTGGCATGCAACCGAAGAGCCGGCAGCAGATACTACCGAAACTAAGGCAGAAGATAAAACAGAAGATACGCCGCCGGCAGTATAATTATTAAATGATAGCTAAGAATAAGATCATGAAAAACGATAAAATAATTCCGGGCGTAGTCCTGATAATGATAGGAGCGGTTATCCTGTTAAATAACTATGGGTATATCCATTTCCACTGGCATAACTTTTTTTACCTGTGGCCTGTATTTATAGTGATAGCAGGTATTAACCTGATATTTGCACACAACCGTGCAGGCTGGGCCACAGCTTTAAAGATTGGCGTATTAGCCTTAGGTTTTGGCCTGATTATATTTGGCAATTTTGGTAAACATAATGGCCGCTTTGATACTGCTGTCTATTTTGGTGACGACGACGACAACGATAAAGATAGTGATAGCAAAATCACCAAAATAGAAGGTAACAGCCAGTTTAAGGCACCTTATATAGCTACAGTTAAAATTGCCCACCTTAACATAAGCGGCGGCGGTACAACTTATCGCCTAAGCGATACTACCAGCCAATTGTTTACTGCCACTACGCACGAGTTTAAAGGCAGGTATACCTTTAACCAGAAACAAACAGATTCTGTATCTGTGCTTAACTTTAATATGAAGGGCAACCACGGTTTTAACCTTGACTTTGGCGACGATGATGATAAAAAAG
>JACMRC010000009.1 GCA_014376655.1 Mucilaginibacter sp.
CCGAAAATTTTGAAATTTCAGGCTTTGAAAGATGACAAATACTTTCTATCGATAGGATACGGTTTCTATAACCACCGTAAAAAAATTAATCTTGATATCTCAATAAGTAAAATATCGATTTTGAAATAACTACTTATATTTCCACCTCCCCCTCAAAAACCAACTTCGCCGATCCTTCTAAAAATATTTTAGTAAAAACAGTCCCGTCATAATTAAAGCGGATATTCAAATCGCCGCCCAAAACTTTTATGGGGGTTTCTATACTGCCGGTTTGGTTGTTATGTTTAGCCATGGCTAAGGCTACGGCGGTTACACCGGTTCCGCAGGCATAGGTTTCGTCTTCTACACCGCGCTCAAAAGTGCGTACAAAATAACCATTGGCTTTTGGCTCAACAAAGTTCACGTTTATGCCGTTGGCTTTGTAGGTATCGTTATTGCGGATGGCGTGGCCGTCTGTGTAAACATTTTTATTAGCCAGGTCGGTAGCAAGGGTTACATAATGCGGCGAACCGGTGTTTAATACGTAGGCATCAGCATCGCGGGTAACGGTATCAACATCAATCATTTGCAGGCTAACCCAGTCGCCGGTTGCTGAAATTTTGGCATGATGCGGGCCATCCACTGCCAAAAAATCTGTCTCATCTTTTATTATCCCCAAAAAATTTGCAAAAGCTACAATACAGCGCCCGCCGTTGCCGCACATGCTGCTTGGCTGGCCGTCGGCATTATAATATACCATCTCAAAATCAAAGCCTTTTTTGTTTTGCAAGAACATAATACCATCGCCCCCAATACTAAAACGGCGGTCGCATAAGCCGGCAATTAACTTTACATTATGGTGATTTACAGTATTTTCGCGGTTATCAACCAAAATAAAATCGTTCCCGGCGCCCTGGTATTTATAGAAATGTAGTTTCACTGTATGTATTTAATAGTAACTTTATGAGTCAAACATGGGGACCAGTAACACCATACAAGGCCTTTGTGTTAAATTTAACATTTTTTAACATAAAACCGTATAACTTATAGTTGCATATACCGTCTATATGGTATTAAATTTGAACTGCAAAAATAAGTATAACTAACAAGAATAAATAAGGATTATAAGATGAAAAGAATTGGTTTAACATTATTAACAGCTTTTGTAGGCGGCGCTATGGCGCTGGGTACCTACAAATTAGTTGAAAAGAAGTATGCTGATAACATGAGCATCGACGAAAAGCAACAGGTTTATTTTGCTAATAACAAAATGTCGTCGGCCATTACATCGTCAGCAGGTGAGGTTGATTTTACGCAAGCGGCTGCTGCGGTAACGCCGGCTGTGGTTTACATTCGTACAACTTACACCAGTACTGCGCAAAATTCGCAGCAAGACGCGATGCAACGCATGTTTGGCGATATGTTTGGCCAGGGTGGTCAACAGGGTCCAAGTGCGCCGCAAATGGCCTCAGGGTCGGGTGTTATTATTTCGCCTGACGGTTACATTGTTACCAACAATCACGTAGTAGCTAAAGCTGATAAGATTGACATTACGTTAAATGATCACCGCCAGTTTAAAGCTAAAGTGATAGGCACAGACCCTAATACAGATCTTGCTTTAATTAAAATTGAAGGTACTAACCTGCCTATTGTAAAGTTAGGTAACTCTGACGATGCAAGGGTAGGCGAGTGGGTATTGGCCGTAGGTAACCCTTTTAACTTAACATCAACCGTTACGGCGGGTATTGTTAGTGCGAAGGGCCGCGGGCTTAAACTGATTGGAAGAGAAGAAGACCAGGACGAAGACAATGGCAATCCATTTGGTGGCCGTATGCGCAGGCAGCAACAAGCTGCGCCTAAGTTAAACAAAGGTATCGAGTCGTTTATACAAACTGATGCTGCTATTAACCCGGGTAACAGCGGCGGTGCATTGGTTAATACCAAAGGCGAGTTGATAGGTATTAATTCGGCTATTGCTTCACATACCGGAGTGTACGAAGGTTATGGCTTTGCCATCCCTATTAATTTGGCTAAAAAGGTATTGAATGATATCCAGAAATTTGGCGCGGTAAAACGTGGTTATGTAGGTGTAAACTTCCAGGAGTTAGACCCTGATGCTGCCGAGCTTCTGCATATTAAAACCACGGTAGGTTTATATGTTAACGATATTGTTGAAGGTAGTGGCGCAGAACAGGCCGGTATTAAAAAAGGCGATATCATTAGCAAAGTGGAAGGCCAAACCGTTTATGAGTCGTCTGACCTGCAAGAGCGCGTTGGCCGTTTACAGCCGGGTGATAAAATTCACTTAACTGTATTGCGTGAAGGTGCAGAGAAAAACTTTACTGTAACCTTAAAAGGTGAAACTGTAGTTGCAAAAGCAGCAGCAGTAACAAAATCTGCTGCCGAATTATACAATAGGTTAGGTGCGAGCTTTGTGCCGCTTACAGCACAGCAAAAAGCTAAGTTCCATGTTAACAGTGGTGTATTGGTTACGCAGGTACGCAACGGCGGTATGTTTGATGAGTTTGAAGTTAGAGTAGGATCGGTTGTTACAAAAGTTAACCAACAAGCTGTAAACAGCATTGGCGATATTGATAAAGCAATAACTAACACAAAAAATGGTATTGTAACTATAAGCGGATACGACCCCGATGGTGGTGTTTTTAACAGCCAATTTCAAGTAGCCCAGTAATGATTAATAATAAATAGTAGAAGAACCCGGCCAAAAGCCGGGTTTTTTTGTGGGTATAGTTTCGGGAACGCGCGCCGTTTACTCACCCTGACATCGCTTCGCTCGTCATCCCTCTCTTCCGCAAGCGGGAAAGAGGGAAAAGAAAATAAGAGAAATTAACCCTCTTTCCGCGCAGCGAAGAGAGGGTCGCGCTCGAAGAGCCGCGGGGTGAGTCCTCGCCGCCAGGTAGCTGCTATTACCTTAGGATTTAGATCTTGTATTATTACCTTTGCCCCCATGATCGACATCATATTAAATAAAGGTAAAGAGAAAGCGGTGCTGCATCGCCATCCGTGGGTGTTTTCGGGAGCGATAGCAAATGTGAAGGGCAAGCCTGCCAATGGCGATATTGTGCGGCTAATAAATGCCAAAGGCGATTTTATGGCTTATGGCTTTTATAACGATCAGAGCCGCGTGGCGGTTAGGTTATTGGAGTGGGATGAAGAGGTTATAGTTGATGAGCAATGGTTCCGTGATAAAGTAGCAGTTGCGGTGGCAGCAAGAAGTGAGTTGTTGAGTAGTGGTTCCACCAATACCTGTCGTTTGATTTTCAGTGAGTCGGACTACCTGCCGGGGTTAATAGTTGATAAATATGCCGATCATTTAGCCGTGCAGGTACTTACATCGGGCATGGAGAAAATGATGCCGGTTATTATTGATGAACTAAAGCGCCTATTAAACCCAAAAAGCGTTTTTGATAAGAGTGATGCCTCATCGCGCCAGCACGAGGGAATGGAAACCGAGAACGTGGTTTTGTGTGGCGATAATCCGCCCGATTCTGTAGAAGTAAAAGAAAATAATATCATTTACAATATCAACATTGCCGAAGGCCAAAAATCAGGCTTTTATTGCGACCAACGCGACAACCGCGAAATTGTAGCCGCCTACGCAAAAGGCAAAACTATGTTGGATTGCTTTAGCTATACCGGTGGTTTTACTTTGAATGCTTTGCATAACGGTGCAACAGCTGTTACCAGTGTAGATAGCTCGGCACTGGCTATAGAAACTTTAAAAGAGAACATTAAATTAAATAAACTGGATGCTAAAAAGCATACCGCTATACAATCAGACGTAAACAAACAACTGCGTGTTTTTAAAGACGAGGGCGCGACGTTTGACATCATTGTGCTTGACCCGCCTAAATACGCGCCATCGCGCTCGGCTTTAGACAGAGCCTCCAGGGCTTATAAGGATCTGAACAGGTTGGCAATGTTGTTATTGAATAAAGGTGGCCTCCTGGCTACTTATTCGTGCTCTGGTGCCATGAATATGGAGACATTTAAACAGGTACTGGCCTGGGCAGCTTTGGATGCCGGTAAACAGGTGCAATTCATCTACCAGTTTTGCCAACCAGAAGATCACCCGGTACGTTCGTCATTCCCGGAAGGGGAATATTTGAAGGGGTTGTTGTGCAGGGTATTTTAAAAGAGAATCAAGAAATAAGAATCAAGAGCCAAGACAGAGGTCGGTTTAAATAATAAAGGGCCATTGCATATAGTAACGGCCCTTATCTTGAGTCTTGATTCTTATCTCTTGACTCTATACCTTAGTCAAACTTCACATTACTGTAAGTTGATTTTATAGTGATAACTTTATCCGAGTTACCCTTGCCTACATGGCCTTTGTAATTTTTGGTTGAGGTGTAGCCACGTTCATTATCAGGAGTTTTGCTGGTTACGTTGGTAGCGCTATTATACAAGAAATCGCCATAATGTACCGTCACATCAAAATCGGCATTAGCGTTATCTAACAATCCTAATTTTATAGGGGCGTATGATGAGTTTATAGATAACGCTTTTAGGTTTTTACCTACATCACCAATCTCTAAACCACCACCATAACGTACTACAAATGTACCCGACGAGCTTAACTTGCCAATTTTTGCAGGGCTGTAGCTGATCTCAGCGTTCAGGTTATCCGCCTGGTCTAATTGAAGGCTGCCATAAGCAACTTTTAAGCCACTGTTAGCAAGGCTGCCTATGTTGGCGCTGCCGTATTTAACTTCAATATTGTTGTCGCTATTTGTTAATGCTTTAGCTACAAGGCCACCGTATGAGTTTTTGATATCTAACTTACCGCTTAAATCAGGCAGAATAATACCACCATACCTGTTGTTAATGGTTAACGGGCTTTTGGCCGGCATGTAAACTACATAGTTGATTATAACTTTACGCACTTTAGTTATTTTACCATTTTCTGAACTGGTACCCCACCACGAGTTTTTCTCGCGATCAATGGCTGTAGTAAAGCTAACGGTGTTACCATCTTTGCCGCTGTTAATGGTAGTTTGATCTAATAGTTTTTGGGCCTCGTCATCCTCTATGGCATAGGCTTTAATATCTACATCAACCTTCACCTCGTTTTTGGCCCAGGTATTTATAGTTACTTTGCCATAACTGTTATCAATCTTCAGCACATCATTCCTATCAACATTATAGCTTTTGGTAAAGGTTTTTACTTTCTCCTTGATCTCGCCGCTTGCCACTTGTTTTTGCAGGCCGGCATCCGAGTCGAAGTTAAAACGCATATTGGTAGCAAAGTTCCTGGTAAAGTTGCGGTTGATAGATGAATCGAACCTGGTGCTCATGGTACGGCGTAACGCTACCATTCTTTCCTGGTTGGCAGCTGTAGCTTTGGTTCTTTCTTCGCGGCCCAGCTCAGACATTTCTTTATTTAACGCCCGCATTTTTTCCTGTAGCTTGCGCATTTTGGTGCGGTAGGCGGTGTCTTGCGATTCGCCGTACGAAAATGCTGTGTAAGGAGCATAAGCTTGCGGCGACGTAACATATACACGCGAAGCTGGTGGAAGTGGTGCTACCAAAGGTGTTGGTGCCACTGCCGGCAGTGGTGCCTCTTGTGCCATAGCAGTGTTAAAGGCCACCAGGCTCATAACAGCCAATAAGGCGATACTATATATTTTTACTTTCATTTTTTTGGTTTTTAAATTCATTAAATTGTTCAATTACATTAAGTTGTTGATTAAGTACCTCTGTTTGCACTTGCAAGTTCCGGATCATTGCGCGCAGTACAGCTTCCTGGTTAGGGCTGGTAGCCAAATCTTTATTTAATTTTTTATAGGTCAGTTCCATTTTTGCTATCTCGGCCGTAAACTCTTTGTATAGTTCGGGGTCGGTTTTGGCAATGCTTCTCAGCTCTGTACGCTGGCTGGCAATTAACGATGTGTATTGCACCTGTTGTTTAGCATACTCGGGGTTAATAGCGGCCAGGCTAACTGTAGCCGGTGTTTGTTTAGCCACGTAAATAACAAAACAAGTACCCATTACTACAATCACCAATGCTGCAACCCTTAAAACAAACCCTAACGAAAACATTTTAGCTTCTTTCTTTTCCTCCCTGAAATGTTGGGGTAGTTCGGTCTCTATCTTGCTCCACAAGTCGGCCCGTGGCTCCAAGTCATCAAAATGTTGTTTGTTGTTAATTATAAAATCCTCTAATCGCTTGCTCATTGTACTATTCCTTTCCTTGATAAAATCTCGCTAAGCTTTCTTTTAGCTCTTAAAAATTGTGTTCTTGATGTGTTTTCTGTAATGCTTAATATTTGTCCTATCTCTTCGTGGTCGTAACCCTCTATCAGGTATAATGATATCACCTGTTTATAGCCTTCGGGCAGTTCCTCCATAGCCTTTTTTACCAGGCTAACTTTGTATTGTATCTCTTCGTCATCATCACCCTCCTCGTCAATTATATTATCAACATCATCGCCGAGTTCAACCAGCTCCACTTTGCGTTTGCGCAGCAGGTTTATTGATCGGCTTACCACTATCTGTTTCAGCCATAAACCAAAAGTGGTTTCCTGCCTAAAATCATGGATCCGTTTAAACGCATCTAAAAAAGCTTCCTGTAAAACATCCTCGGCTTCGCCCACGTTCCCCACTATCCTAAAGGCGACGTTCAACATCGCTTTAGAATACAATTTATACAACTCATAACAGGCCTTTTTACTGCCTTGCTTACATTCAACTACTAAGTTGTAATGCTTGTCTATGAATAAGGTGGCTTCCAAGTTTTCTTTACAGCTTTCGGGTTATATGACAACGCTAATTTTCAAACGTTGCACAATTGTGAAACAATTATGAAAATAATATGAATTTAAGGTATTTATACTGGAAGATAGTGGTTTAGGTAGAGATTAATTGTTGAATAGATTTTAAAAGGAGGTGGGGGGGGATATTAATAATTTTAATTAGGGCGTTGCCTTCGGCCCGGGCTCTACGCTCATACTACACAAGGCCTTAATCACAGGCCGGTATCCGCTTCGATCACTAACGCGGGTCTTCGTTCAGGAATTTATCTATCGCCGCCACCGCACTATCGTACCTATCCTGCCCTATGCCGCTAATCAGCACATAGTTGGCGTTCAAATCATTTAACTCTTTATACCATACATCCATAAAATGCTCGCGCTTATGGGGGAAATCGCGCAGGGGGTCTTCTTGCCAGGGCATGTCTATGTTTAGTAAAAGGTAAAGGTCGTATTGGCTTTTGGGTAGTTCGTCCAAAACAACTTGTGGCGATTTGCCAAATATCTCATCGCTCCAGATCTTAACGGTGATGAACGTAGTATCACAGATGAGTATTTTATTGGCC
>JACMRC010000124.1 GCA_014376655.1 Mucilaginibacter sp.
ATTAATATCAAAACTATATAGTCACTTTAAAAAAAATTAACATGAAAAATTCATTCAAAATCGCAGCATTAGCATTAGTTGTTTCTGCTTTTGTTGCTTGCAAAGGTTCAAGCACTGCTACTACAGATTCAGTTAAAACTGATTCAGTTAAAACTAACACAACTGTTGTTGATACAGCTAAAGTTGACACTGCAAAAAAAGACACTACTAAAAAAATGTAATTTTTTTAGTTACCAACAAAAAAGCCTCCCGGTTTACCGTGGAGGCTTTTTTGTTGGATGTTTTTTATTAACTAATTCTCTACCGAAGAATCGCGCAGGGCTTTGATCTCATCGTGCGATTGATCAAGGATAGCTTTCTGGTCGTTTAAAATATCCCTTATATATGCCGGCAAATGCTCTTCATCTAAAGCAGATTGATAAGCTTTTTTAATAGCATCTTCGCCAAACTCACAATCTTCTAAAATACCATGTGGGCTATGGCCGGTAAATTTGGCTTTTAGCTCCAGCCAGGTACGGTGTATAGTGCCGCTTACACTGGTGCTGGTATCGCCATCAGCACCTAAAACCTGTACTTCTTCAGTTAATGTCGATCTAAACTGTTGGCTCTCCAGTATCTTGTTATTAAAAACAGTTACCAGTTCTGCATCTTCAGTTTCTTTAACGGCATTTTCAAAGCCTTTAATACGGTCGTTGTTAATTTGAACCAGGTCGTTCAAAGTTTCGATTGTTGCTTTATTGTTTTCCATTTTTAGAGGTTTTTGTATTTACCATGGATATAACTAAAAGCGAGCCAAAAATTAACTTTAAACTAAATTATTTTCCGCCTGTAAACATCGAGAATAACCAAATCAATATACCAACCACAACAACTATAGCTAATATACCTACAAAAACACCGGCTTTAAAAATACCGGTAATAACTGAGCAGCCGCTTAAGGCTATCATAGCCAAAACGATAAGGGAAATGTTTAATTTTTTCATGGTTTAAATTATTTCTGTTAATAACACAATAACTAAGCCTATTGTTTAATTATAAAAATTGACTTTAAGTAGCTCATCCATTGTAAATACACTGTATAGCAATAGGTACACCCTATCCTTTTATTTAGAAATTAGCTGAATTATTGCCCCGCATATATTTAATTTTACCTTCTATGGCATCTCCTGTTTTTTCGGCGTGGCAAATTACAGTACGATCTGTAAATGGTTTATTGTTCAATAATTTAACCTTCACTATAAACAAAGACGAAAACTGGGCTTTGGTGGGCGAAAGTGGATCGGGCAAAAGTGCCTTGCTGCAAACCATTGCCGGTAATTTTAATGTAACCGGTGGCGAGGTGCGTTATCATTTTTTTGAGGACTACCTGCAACAGCACCCGGGTAACCCCGAGCATTTAACCCATCATAAACTGGTGGCTATTGTTGAGGCTAAGCATCATTTTAAAAACCTGAGCAATACCGGCGATTTTTATTACCAGCAACGCTATAACTCCATGGACAGTGAGGATGCCTTAACCGTGGCCGAATACCTGCATACCATTAAACCCGCGCCGCAACCTAATTTGTATTGGCACTTTGATAAGATCATTGCCACGTTAAAGCTGGACGGACTGAGCCATAAACAACTCATCAAACTATCAAACGGTGAAACCAAACGATTACGAATAGCCGCCGCCTTATTAAAGAACCCGGCACTATTGCTGATGGATAGCCCGCTAACCGGCCTTGACGTACAAACCCGGCAAGAGTTTAATAATATTATTAAAGAAATAACCGCATCGGGCATAAGCATAGTGATGGCTACATCGCCTTATGAAATACCTGACGCAATAACCAATATAGCGGAATTGAAAAACGGTGCCATTATCGATACTTACAGCAAAGCGGATTTTAAACCGGAGTTGGTTAGTCCAAAAGCTGATGATGTAATTGATAAAAATGAATTAAGATCGTTGTTAAACGATCACGACGCTGTTGAATATCACCAGATCATCAGTATGAGCAAAGTGCATGTTAAATATAGCCATAATGTTATTTTAGATGATATAGACTGGCAGGTAAATCCGGGCGACCGCTGGGCGTTGCTTGGCCATAACGGCGCCGGAAAATCAACCCTATTAAGCCTTATAAACGGGGATAACCCGCAGGCCTATTCCAACAATATTATTTTGTTCGATAAAAAACGCGGCACCGGCGAAAGCATTTGGGATATTAAAAAGAAGATAGGCTTTGTATCGCCCGAACTGCACCAATACTTCCCTACCGATAATAGTTGCTTACAGGTGATTGAGTCGGGTTATTACGATACTCTAGGTTTATTCAGGCCCAGCAGTAAGGAAAAAGCCGAAATCGCCCTACGCTGGATGAAAGCTTTAGAGATAGATAAATACGCCCACGTATTGCTAAAAAACATCCCCGCCAGCGCGCAGCGCCTATGCCTGCTGGCCCGTGCATTAATAAAGAACCCGCCCCTACTGATATTTGACGAACCCTGTCAGGGTATGGACACCCACCAGCAACAACACTTTAAAAATTTGGTAGATACCATTTGCAGCTTAAGTAAAGTAACGTTGATATATGTAACTCATTACCAGCATGAGATTCCGGAGAGTGTAGATAAGGTTTTGAAGTTAGAGAAAGGGAAAAGTAGTTAATTAGATAGAAATATGTCATATTTACCTTAAAATATGTTGCCTGGTATAATATAAAAATGCATTTTACAACAATATGGAATATAAATTGTTTACGATTTAATGAATAACTACACGTCTGACCAAGCATCCCCTCAGCCGGGTAATATATTAGCAGAACAGAAACAAGCTATACTTGCCGCTATTATTGCTACATCTGATGACGCGATTATCAGTAAAACGCTTGATGGCGTAATTAATAGCTGGAACCCGGCAGCCGAGCGCATGTTTGGTTATACCGAGACGGAAGCAATAGGTAAGCATATATCCCTTATCATACCGCCGGATAGACTGAACGAGGAAGATATAATTATTGGTAATATTTCTCAGGGAAATAAGGTAGATCATTTTGAAACTTTACGAATGGCAAAAAACGGCGAGTTGATTCCTATATCAGTTACCGTTTCGCCTATTACCGACCCAACAGGTAAGGTAATTGGTGCCTCAAAAATAGCCCGCGATATTTCTATATATAAAAGAGTTAATGAAAAACAGGGCATGCTGGCTGCAATAGTAGACAGCTCGGACGATACCATTGTAAGTAAAACACTTGAGGGAATAATAACCAGTTGGAATAAAGCCGCCGAATGAATGTTTGGGTACACCGAACAGGAAGCTATAGGTAAGCACATTTCGCTTATTATCCCCACCGAACGTTTACAAGAGGAAACCTATATTATTGGCGAGGTTATTAAAGGCAATAAAGTAGACCATTTTCAAACTTATCGGCAAGCTAAGGATGGTAAACAAGTACCGCTTTCCATAACCGTATCGCCTATTGTTGACGATAGAAGTAACATTATTGGTGCATCAAAAATAGCACGCGATATAAGCGACCAGATAAAATCGCAGGAAGAAATGACACGGCTATTTGAGCAAGTTAAAGAGCTAAATGCTAAAAAAGACGAATTTATAGGTTTGGCCAGTCATGAATTAAAAACGCCTTTAACCAGCATCAGCGGTTACTTGCAGTTATTAGGTAACATAGTAACTGAAGAAAAAGGCAAACGGTTTATAGCCAAAACAATTCTCCAGGTAAAAAAACTTAATACTTTGGTATCAGATCTATTGGATGTATCGAGTATTGAAGCAGGAAAATTACGTTATGCTGTTGAACGTTTTGACATCCGCCAGGTTATTGAAAACGTGATAGAATTATTTGCATACGGCAATTGCAGCCATCAAATTACCCTTGACACCAATTTAGCTGAAATATACATATATGGTGATGCTAACCGGGTTGAGCAAGTGTTAAATAACTTACTTACCAATGCTATACGGTATGCCCCGGGTTCAAAACAGATCATTATATCACTCTGTGTTGAAGAAGATCAGGTTAAAATAGGCGTTCGTGATTTTGGTGTCGGTATTGCGCCCGGAAAACTGGAGCAGATATTTTCGCGTTTTTACCGGGTCGATGAAGCCAATCCAAATATCTCAGGCTTAGGTATTGGTCTTTTTCTCTCCCAGGAAATTATTACCCGGCACCATGGCAAGATCTGGGCCGAAAGTGAACCTGGCGTAGGCAGCACCTTTTGGTTTACCCTCCCATTGAAGTAAAATAAATTTCGTATTTATTGTTTATCAATAAAATATTATTGACATTTGATTTTTATTTAGTTAAAATCAATAAATTAGATATGGAAAAAATTACTAAAACCGAGAAAGTACTTAAAGTGATGAACATATTGGCCTGGATAGCCTTCATCGGACTAATGGTAGAAGCCGGAGCAATACTTACAAGCTATGGCGTAAGCTATGTATACCCAAACGCGGCAAAAAACTTATACAGGGGCTGGAGTTTGTACCCACTGCAACAGTTTAGCTTTTTTCATTACAGCCTTTCTGTTTTCTTTAATGCCGGCATATTGGCTGCTAAAGCATTCATGTGCTTATTGGTAATAAAGACCTTATCTGCAGTAAAACTGACGAGCCCATTTACTTTGCAAGTGACCGCATTAATAGAACAGATCAGCTACATATTAGTAATAGTGGGCCTGCTTGCCGCTTTTAACGATTATCATAGTCGTTGGGTATTACAGGCAACCGGAGTTGTCGAACCAAAGACGGATGCTTTCGGTCATATTTTTGTTGCCGGACTGGTATTTATTATCGCGCAGATATTTAAACGCGGTATTGAGTTGCAGGCCGAAAACGACTTAACCGTATAAACATGGCTATTGTAGTAAACTTAGATGTAATGATGGCTAAGCGGAAAATGTCGCTGAATGAGTTATCTGAGAAAGTCGACCTGACATTAGCCAATTTATCTATCCTTAAAACCGGCAAGGCAAAAGCTATACGGTTTAGTACATTGGAAGCTATATGTACCGCGTTGGATTGCCAGCCTGGCGACTTGTTGGAGTTTGTGAAGGATTAAGCCACACCCTGCGCTCTCCAAAGAAAGTTGTTCTAAATTACAGTATTAACCAAGCCTAAATTATACATAAAAGCTTTATTAAAGGTGTAAATCAGTTGCATTATAATTGTAGCCGTTGCTAATCTTTGCACACCAACAGCAATTTATTTCCGCCTGATTGAAGATTTATAGCCTGTTTTTTCGTAAATTTGTATATATCCCGATCTGCAAGGTCAAACCCGACGCAATATTCGCAGTATTTACATTGTTTTGATATAATGTACTTACAAACAACAAGTTAACTCAAAATAATCACTGTATAAACGCGTGAAAACGCGTGATTTTGTAGAATTAAAATGTGATTAATGCGATTAAAGTGTGAAACTATGCAACAAATGTGTGATTTTTTGCGGGTAAAAATGAGCCTGTTAAATGCGGTTGTGTGTTAATACTTGTAAACAGCATTTGTGCCCGGCGCAAAAACATGTTTTGTAAACATAGAAACCAGCCTGCAAGCAGTCGCCTAAAAATATATGACATAATACACTGATATTAAGCATCTTAACCAAAAATTAAGACAAAGGCTACAAAATCGTTATCAGCGATAGTATTATTCACAATGGGGGTGTGCACATACAGTAGCTTCGGGGAGAATACAGGGAGAGGGAATGATAGTCTATAATTTTACAAATTACCGATCAATCACCAAGGTAACCAATAAACCATTCCCCACAATATCCTTATATTTGCTGCATGAATACTGCCGATCTGTTACAGCGTGCTTCGAGGTTTGAATTTTTAAGTATCGAGGAAGGTGTTTACCTGCATCACAATGCATCAACCGCCGACCTGATGTATGTGGCTAACGAGCTGCGTAAAAAGCAAGTGCCGCATGGTAAAGTAACCTGGCAGATTGATCGTAATGTTAATACTACCAACGTTTGTATAGCCAACTGTAAGTTTTCCAACTTCTTCCGTCACCCCGGCCACGAGGATAGTTACATTACCGACATTGACACCTACAAACAAAAGATAGAAGAAACCTTCCGCCTGGGCGGCGACCAGCTTTTACTGCAAGGCGGCCACCATCCAGATTTGGGATTGAGTTTTTATACCGATCTGTTCAGCAAACTAAAAGAGCTGTACCCTACTCTTAAACTACACTCGTTGGGCCCACCAGAGATTGCGCACGTAGCCAAGCTGGAAAACATGAGCCATATAGACGTGTTAAGAGCGATGAAAGAATCGGGACTTGATTCATTACCGGGTGCCGGTGCAGAAATTTTGAATGACCGTGTACGCCGCCTGATATCAAAAGGCAAATGCGGCGGTAAAGAGTGGCTGGACGTTATGCGTGCGGCACATCAACTTAACCTGCCAAGTTCGGCTACTATGATGTTTGGCCATGTGGAAACTATCGAGGAGCGCTTTGAGCATTTGGTTTGGATCCGCGAGGTACAATCAGAGAAACCGGAAGGACATTATGGCTTTATAGCTTTCATCCCATGGCCGTTCCAGGATGACGGTACGTTATTACGCAAGGTGCGTGGCATCACCAACAATGTTACCGGCGATGAATATATCCGCATGATAGCTTTGAGCCGTATTATGCTGCCCAATATTAAAAATATCCAGGCCTCATGGCTTACCGTAGGTAAACAGGTTGCTCAGATCTGCCTAAACGCAGGCGCTAATGATTTTGGTTCGATAATGATAGAAGAAAATGTGGTATCTGCCGCAGGCGCACCACATAGGTTTACTGCTAAAGGTATCCAGGATTCTATAATAGCTGCAGGTTTTGAGCCACAACTGCGCAACCAAAAATACGAGTGGCGTGATGTTCCTTCACAGTTAGAAGAGCAGGTAATAAACTACTAAACAAAAAAGCACCCCGGTACTGCCGGGGCGCTTTCAAAAACATAGATGTTAAATATCTAATTACTTCACACCAAATGGGCCTACTAATGCAACAACCTGTGCAGAAGTTAAAGGCTCATCAAAGCATTGGGTAGCTATAGCAGTTGAAAAGTTTCCGCTAACTCCGGTTAAGCTGGTTATATTAACACCACCTTGTATTAAGTTATCTTCGCCTGCATAGTTACCGTTTACAGCAGTTATGCCAGTGTCATTAGCACCGCTAATCCAAGGTTTGGTAGTAGTAGCGCCTCTTAATCTACGGATATAACGTACAGCAGAAGCATGACGCGCCTCAACAGAGTGGATGCTTAAAGCAGCTGTCAATACAACCTGGTTACCTGCTAAAAAGCCAGCCTGGCCTTTATAAGCACGTACGCCTGTATCTTCAAAAGCTTGTGCTACCGCAAAGTAAGTATCAACGTTAGTTAATACCGTTGGGAAAGTACCCTGTGCAGTAAAATCATAAATACCATTAGTACCTTGAGTGCTTTGTGCAACAGCCGCTGATCCTAAAACGCTTTTCAAAAATGCAACGTGCGCATTTTCATGGCCTTGTATAGTAACCAAATAAGCTTTTTCTGTCGCAGAAAATCCTAAGGTTGAAGCAACACCTGCATTATAAAACGCAGCTTCAAGATATTCCAACTTCAAAGCGTAATTTAACACGTCATTAACAGTGGGGGTTGCTGTTTGCCCGTAAGCTTTTTTAAACAATGTGCTAAAAGCAAATGGTAATGCAGCTACCGCTACTTTTGATCCAAAGCTTGTTATATTTTTAATCGCGTCGCGACGTGGGCTGATCCTGTCTTGAAATTCAGGGTCTACCTTTTCTATTTCTTCTATTAATCCAAATAAATTCATGACTTTTCTGTTTTTAAGATGCTACGTAACCATAATTAGACGCACTTACTTTAGTTGTAAGGTAAGTGTTTGCAATTGCCAATACCTGTGCAATAGTTTGTGTTTTATCCAAACCGTTAGCATCTAACGCTGTATTATCAGCGAAACTACCAGGAGCGATCAAGTTGCGGATATATGCAGCATGACGAGCTTCTACAGATACAATCTTTCCGGCTAATAAAAGATAATCGGTGTTTTGAATAAGATAACCTGCGCCATTGTAAGCAGTAACACCGGTATCTTCAAATGCTTTAGCAGCTGCTAATACTTCGGTGCGGCTTGAAAAGTTAATTGCACTAAAGTTAGGGGTTAAACCCTTAATAGCATTTGTACCCAAAGCAGCTTTAAAAAACTCTCTGTGTGCAACTTCATGATCACGGATATCTGTCAATAGTGCGTTTTCCTCTGTGGTAATTCCAGTATAAGGAGTTGCAGCAACCTGGATGTAAAAGGCAGCTTCCAGTTGCTCAAGCGCATAAGCATAGTTTAAAATGGCTAAATCGCCTTTAGCGCCTATATCTACGCCAGCATTTGGGTTCATTATAGCCGGGCTATTTCCTTTGTAATCATCGAACTTTGAACATGATGAAGCGGCTAACACGCCAACAGCGGCGGCTCCTGCTCCGGCATAACGTAAAAACGACCTCCGGGCCATATTCACGTCAGCATTTTCAATTAGTGTTTCTGTTTTCATAAGTGAATTATTAGTTTGTTGTTTTAGATATATTTTTAGTTGTAGTTTGCTTGTGTTCTTTTTTAGATACGCTTAATACATTCAAGGCGGTTTTCATTTTTTTAATATATTATTACCCCTTTCAGGAATTATTAATATTTTAATAAGAAAATGGTCAATAATTACATTTCTTATAATTCCAACACTATTGCGGCTAAACCAATAACTATGCCACATTTATACTTAAAGTAGTATGTAGTATTAATTTTTAATTAAAAAAATGTCGATAATTGCATTTCCTGCTTCATGGATATGCTTTTTTCAAATTAAACTTGTTACACCTGTCGGGAATACTAATTTTACTGAATAATGGAAAATCCTGAATTGTATATAGAGGCTCTTGTTTTTGTGTCGGAACAAAGCATCCGTGTTGAAGAAATTTTGTACTGCTTACAAGCTACCTTTGAACGTGATTTTTCGAAAGAAGAAATGAATGAGTGCCTTGATAGTATCAAGACCAAATACTCGGCAGACAACTTTGCCATCGAGTTGGTTAATGTAAACAACGGCTACCAGTTTTTAACCAAAAAAAACTACCATCCGGTTATCAGTCTTTTGCAGTTGCAACGGTCTAAAAAGAAGCTGAGCCAGGCTGCTTTAGAGACCCTTGCCATCATAGCGTACAAGCAGCCGGTAACCAAAACTGAGGTTGAACAGATCCGTGGCGTAAACTGCGACTATTCGATACAAAAGTTGTTGGAAAAGGAGTTGATCGCAATAAATGGGAAGTCGGAAAGCTTAGGAAAACCAATTTTATATGGCACAAGCCCACTTTTCATGGACTATTTTGGGATAAATAATATTAAAGAATTGCCTAATATTAAAGAACTTACAGATAACTCAACGTCAATTGGCGAGCAGCAAGAATAAATGTTAAATGTTTTTTCTTTCAAATTGATTTTTCGTTATTTTTACTAATAAATAACAACAAGGTAACACAGTAGATTTTTTTGTAAATTCGTTTAAGCTTATCCTCATTTAATTTTTATAACAAACAATTACCGCATGGGAACGCCAAAAAAAATTGCAGACAAGAACATTCCAAGGGACACGGATGCAGAAGATGATGACGACGATTTGGAAACAACGCCTAAGAAAAAGGCAGTTGACGAGGATGACGACTTTGATGGGCCCTTAGATGACCTGGGTTTTGAAGAGTTCGGCGACGATGACGACGACGACGATTATTAATAATTTATTACATAACGTATTTTAAAGCATCCCTTCCGGATGCTTTTTTTATATTTCTACAATCCTGCATGACCATAACCGAAGTTAAAGACAAAGCCACCAAAAAAGCTTTTTTAGATGTAGCCCGCGTTGTTTATAAAAATGATGATGCCTGGGTTTGCCCGCTTGATATGGATGTGGAAGCAGTTTTTGATCCGCTTAAAAATAACTTCCACCAGTTTGGTAAATGCACCCGTTGGATTTTAAAAAACGACAAGGGTGAATTGATTGGCCGTGTTGCGGCATTTATTAACGAAAAAAAAGCTTACCATTATGAGCAACCAACCGGCGGAATGGGTTTTTTTGAGTGTATCAACGATGAACGGGCGGCCTTTATGCTATTTAATACCGCAAAAAACTGGCTACAGCAAAACGGAATGCAGGCCATGGATGGGCCTATAAATTTTGGAGAGAATGAC
>JACMRC010000125.1 GCA_014376655.1 Mucilaginibacter sp.
AGTGTTCTTGTTTTTTGTTATTGTGATAATTACAGCTATATCTAACGGCGCTAATATAACCGATGGTATTGACGGCCTGGCAACAGGTACCTCGGCGATTATTGGGATTACGCTGATGATCCTGGCCTATGTATCCAGTAACTACATTATTTCTGATTATCTCAATATCATGTATATCCCTAAATCGGAAGAGCTGGTAATTTTTGCCGGTGCTTTTGTGGGAGCCTGCGTTGGGTTTTTATGGTACAACGCTTACCCGGCGCAAGTATTTATGGGCGATACCGGTAGTTTAACTATTGGCGGTATTATAGCCGTATTTGCTATCCTGATACGGAAAGAACTATTACTGCCATTACTGTGTGGTATTTTCCTTGTCGAGAACGTATCAGTAATGCTGCAGGTAGGCTGGTTTAAATACACCCGCAAAAGATTTGGCGAAGGCAGAAGGATCTTCTTAATGTCGCCTTTACACCACCATTATCAAAAGAAAGGTTTCCATGAAGCTAAGATCGTTACCCGCTTCTGGATCCTGGGGATAATGCTGGCGATATTAACATTTATAACATTGAAATTAAGGTAAGCCCCCTAACCCCCTAAAGGGGGAACAATGGAGGATAATATATTGAGATTAAAAATTAAATGAATACAAACAAAAACATACACTTTCAAAAGCACCCCCTTCAGGGGGCGGGGGGGGTGAAGCTCGCAATCCTTGGTGCCGGCGAAAGCGGCGTGGGTGCGGCATACCTTGCCCAACAGCAGGGGTATGATGTTTTTGTATCAGATTTTGGTGCTATTGCAAGCCATTATAAAGAACAGCTACAAGGCTGGAATATTCGTTTTGAAGAAAACCAACATACCGAAAGCGAAATCTTGTCGGTAGTTGAAGTAATAAAAAGTCCGGGTATTCCTGACAAAGCACCAATCATCAAAAAAATAAAAGAAAAAGGTATTCCTTTAATATCAGAGATAGAATTTGCCGGCAGATATACCGATGCCAAAATTATAGGTATAACCGGGTCGAACGGAAAAACCACTACTACCAGCCTTACCCATTTCATCCTTAAAAATGCGGGATTAAATGTTGGCCTGGCAGGTAACATAGGTAAAAGCTTTGCCTACCAGGTTGCTACCGAAAAGCATGATTGCTATGTGTTAGAACTAAGCAGTTTTATGCTGGACGATATGTACCAGTTTAAAACGGATGTGGCTGTGTTGTTAAACATCACGCCCGATCATTTAGACAGGTACGACTATAATTTAGATAATTACGCGGCTTCAAAATTCCGCATCACGCAAAATCAAACAGCAGATGATGTATTCATTTACTGTGCCGATGACGCGGAAACAATTAAAGGGATGCAGGTCCGCGAGTTTAAAGCAAGGCAGCTACCATTCTCTATAGAAAAGAAAATTGCAACGGGAGCAGATCTCGAAAACGACAATATTGTCATAAACACACCTCAAGAACATTTTGAAATGTCAATTACAGAACTGGCCCTGCAAGGCAAGCACAACATCTACAACTC
>JACMRC010000126.1 GCA_014376655.1 Mucilaginibacter sp.
ATCAACTTAGCATCAATATCTTTATTAGCAATCAACTTCGCTAAAGCAGGCACATTACCGTTTTGCGCCAGCGCATAAAAGTAATCGGCATAAAATTTATCGAAAAAGGTCTTGCTGGCTTTTTTGGCAGATACTTGCCCGGCTTGGGTAAATATGGTTTTAAGCTGATACTCCAGTAATGCGATGCCTGTTACATTTTTAGCCTCACCGGCTGCGATAGCGCCTGAGATTATTGCGTTTGATTTGGCGGTCTCTGCTGCCTGAGCGAGCGAAAGTTTCCCCGGCCCATCGGCCTTTAATACACCACCTTTCAGGATGCTTTGTAGGTTAGTCGCCGCTTCTTCGGTGCGTTGCCCGTTTGGCTCCAACAATAAAAAGCTGCAAAAAGCCATCAAGGCATTTAATCGTTTGTTTTGGTGGAAAGTTACCAGCCCATAAAGTCGTTGGCTGTTGGCATGTTTTGGGTCGAGCTTAATGGCTTCAATGGCGGCCAGTTCGGCATCGGCATATAGCTTGGCGCGGAAATCGGCTATTCCTAAATTAAAATATAGGTTCTGGTCTTTCGGGTAAGCTTTAAGCCCGTCATTATACACGGCGATGGCTTTTTCGGGCTGATTGTTTTTATCGTAAATGCTGCCCAATAAGCTATAAGCGGCATTGGTGTAGTTGGATTGGGTTTTTAAAACCTTCTCTAAATAGGGGATACCTTCGGGACCTTTACCCGCATCAACCAAAGCAAATGCGGCTTTGTAATTTGTGGCCGGGTCGTCGGTGCCCTGCGCTAATAGCGGTGCTGTAAACAGCAATGATAGTAGTATAATTATAGGTAGTTTCTTTAACTGCATATTATTCTGTCTCTCGTTTAGTTGTATTTATCCAGGTAGTTAATGCCTTTAAATTATCCTGGTGTTCTTTAAGCCAGGCAATATTATCGTTCCTGAATGCGCTGATTGTGATATAACGGAAAAACGCGTCCATATATTCTGTGTTTGCAAGGGCGCCAAAAAAGTCAGCGTAGTATTTATTGAAAAAAACGGTATTGGCCGGGTCCTTTTTCTCGCCGGATAATTTTAAAATAAACTGCAATGGTATTGTTAGTGAATCTAACCGGGTTATAGCTGTGCCCTTATTGCTTGCTGCTTTTTGGGCAATGGCCAAACCGCTGGTCACGCTTAAAGCAATCGCTATTTGTTGCGCTTTGGTTGACTCATCGGTGCCTCCCATTGTCATGCTATTTCCTTTTACATTGAAGTATAACATATGTTTTATATAGGTTAAAGCTTCAATGGACCGCTGTGTTTGCGGCTCCATGATGAGGAAATTGCACCAGGCCAATATGGAGTTAATGTGCTTACCTTCATTATAAGTGGCCATAGCATAAGAGCGCTGACTATTGGGGTGCTTTGGATTTATCTTTATGGCTTCTGTAGCTGCAGCCTCTGCCTGCACATATTTTTTTTGGATAATGTAAGAAACACTTAAGTTATACCAGAGATTACCGTCTTTTGGCGCTACTGCAACGCCTTTTGTATAATTGTTAATCGCTTTATCAAAATCCTTCCTTTCATCATATATATTACCTAATAAGGCATATGTGCGCGCTGATTTATCTGTAATAACCAGTTTTTCAAGTATGGTAAGGGCATCATCAGTCTTGCCTGATGCATATAGGGTAAATGCTTTTTCATAGATAATAATAGCATTGTTTGGATCGATTTTTAAAGCCGCATCATATTTGGCTATGGCCTCAGGATATTTTTGTGCATCGTGTAGTGCAGTGCCTTCTTTTAGCAGCGCCATGGCCGCCTGATTTTCCTGCGCGAATATTGTTATCGAACAAAAAAGGAGTAACAATGTTAAGATAGACTTGTGATAGGTTTGCATAATTTTAAGCGTGAGGTTTATATATTTTAAATTTAGCAACGTTATTAACTAAAACAATAAAAATGTTTAAAACTTTAGTTTCAGCGCGGGTTATATTTTGCAATTTTCGCATTCGTTTACCCCGATAGTATTTTATTTATGAAATTATTGAAACAAAGCTTGTTTGCTTTTACCACCGCCCTGCTTGTATTAGCATCGTGCTCATCAACTCCCGGTGATAAAGACGGATCTAATTTGAATCCTGCCGAAAAAAGTAAACCATTGGACGTTAAAGCTTTGTTAGCCTATAATCCTAAAAATGCGGATAAACAGATAGATGCTTTTATGCAGCACCTGCACACCGCAGCCGGATTTAACGGTAACGTACTGGTGGCAAAAAAAGGAAAGATAGTTTACCAAAATGCTTTCGGCTGGGCTAACTACCCGCACCAGGACAGCCTGACGCTTAACTCTCAGTTTGAACTGGCGTCCATCAGCAAAACTATGACATCGACCGCCATTCTGCAGTTAATGGAGCGGGGCAAGCTGCGCCTTACAGACTCCGTACAGCAGTTTTTCCCCAATTTCCCATATCATGGCGTAACTATCCGCATGCTGCTTACGCACCGCTCGGGCCTGCCTAACTATGTATATGCTATCGATGATGTTTTCCGCAAAGAACACCGCGACCAGAAAAAAGGAGTTACCAACCAGCAAATGATGGACTTACTGGCCCAGTACAAACCTGCACGTTATAACGTGCCCGACAAAGGTTATCATTACAACAACTCCAACTTTATGGTGCTGGGCTCTATTATAGAGAAGGCCGCACATGTGCCCTACGCCGATTATATGATGCAGAACGTTTTTCTGCCGGCCGGCATGAAGCATACCAATGTATACTCCAAGGCCACTTACGATAAAATACCCACCAAGGTATTGGGGCACGATCGTAACAGTTGGCGGTACTCGGTAGCGCAAAACTACCTGGACGGGCCCGTTGGCGATAAAGGTATTTATAGTACCGTGGGCGATCTTTTCCTATTCGATCGTGCGCTGCGTGCCGGAAAGCTCATTAAACAGGCCACGCAGGATTCGGCTTATACCAACCGTGTTCCGTTAAAGCACGGTCATTTCGGGTATGGTTATGGCTGGCATTTGTTCGAGGCGCCTAACCAGAAAGTGGTTTACCACACCGGCTGGTGGCATGGCTTTCGCCATAACTTTCTGCGCGATATGAAGGAAGACGTAGTAATTATATTGCTGGATAACATGGCCAACGGCAGCCTGCTGCACCTTGATGATCTGTTTAAAATGACCGGCATGCCCGTAGTACGTGCAGGTGCTTACGGCCGCGGCGGCGAGGAAGAGGATGAACAGGCACAGGCCCCTACTGTAGAAAAGAAAAAGCATAAGAAAGAACTGGTATCCAAAAACAGCGCCGTTAAAAAGCACAAAACGCATAAACACTAAGCTGCAAATACTGTTCTATAAAAAGATAAAGGAGTTAACATGTTCGATAAACTATTTGAAGTACAGGCAAAGGCCGGCGAAGTGAAACAAAGGCTTGATGGTATTACCGTAACCGGTACTGCCGAAGGTGGTAAAATAAGCGTTAACGCCACCGGTAATAAGATCATCCAATCTATAAATATTGATGCTGACTTTTTTAAGGACGCTGATAAGGAAGAAATAGAAGAACTGCTGGTTATTGCGATTAACAAAGCTATGGAGCAAGCCGATAACGTTAGCCAAAGC
The DNA here is from genome assembly GCA_014376655.1 of Mucilaginibacter sp. GTDB lineage: Bacteria > Bacteroidota > Bacteroidia > Sphingobacteriales > Sphingobacteriaceae > Mucilaginibacter. Next base: position 3,622 of record JACMRC010000126.1, read on the forward strand.
GAAATGGCTGCGGTCACCAAAGATATGTTTGGAGGTTTGGGCGGGATGTTTAATAAATAAATCAGTTGCTATGAAAACTACCTATTACGGTCAATCAACCCTAATGATTGAAACTGAAGGAAAAAAACTTTTGTTCGATCCTTTCATCACGCCTAATCCAGCAGCTAAGGATATTGATATCCATAGTTTAAAGCCCGACGATATCCTGGTATCCCACGGCCACGGCGACCATGTTGCGGACCTGGTCGCTATCCAAAAAAGCAGCGGTGCAAAAGTTATCTGTATTGCCGAGATAGCTAATTGGTTAGGTAAGCAAGGCATCGAGGCCCACGGTATGAATATTGGTGGTGGTTTCAATTTTGAGTTTGGCCGGGTTAAAATGGTTAATGCTGTACACTCAAGCACTATGCCCGACGGTGCATCGGGCGGTAACCCTGCCGGGTTTGTATTGTATTCGGGCGGTAAGAAAATCTATTATGCAGGCGATACCGCGCTTACTTATGATATGAAGTTGTTGGCTGATGAGGATCTGGATTGGGCTGTTTTACCTATCGGCGATAACTATACCATGGGTATAGATGATGCCATCAAATCAACCGACTTTTTTAATTGCAAAAACATCATTGGGGTACATTATGATACCTTCCCGGTTATTGCGATTGATAAGGACGAAGCAGTTGCAAAATTTATTAAAGCAGGAATAAATATTAAGTTGCTTGCTATTGGGGAAGAGATAGAGTTGTAGATTTCAGACTTACGAAGTTTTAAAAACTTCGTAAGTCTAACCGCGCCGTCATTGCTGTAAGGGTACGAGTGTGGCAATCTCTACACGCCAGGCGGATAATGCTATGTGGTCACCTATCGCGCAGAGATCGCCACGCTTCGCTCGCGACGACGGTCGTTGTAAAACAAAAAAGGCTCACTGATTATCAGCGAGCCTTTTTTATGTAGAGACGCGATACTTTGCGTCTTATATTAAGTCAACTTACGTTTAACTTCTACGTTTTCGTAAGCTTCAACAATGTCGCCTACTTCAATATTATTAAAGTTTTGGATGTTTAAACCGCACTCGTAGTTAGCATTAACTTCTTTAACATCGTCTTTGAAACGTTTTAATGAAGCCAGTTCGCCGGTGTAAATAACCACACCCTCACGTACTATACGGATCTTGCTGTTACGGGTAATTTTACCGTCTAACACCATACAACCTGCAATTGTACCAACCTTGCTAATCTTGAATGTTTCGCGGATCTCTACGTTAGCAACAATCTTCTCTTCGAATGTTGGTGCCAACATGCCTTCCATCGCCGCCTTAATCTCATTGATCGCATCGTAGATGATAGAGTATAAGCGAATGTCAATTTGCTCAGCCTCGGCCAGTTTACGGGCACCACCTGATGGGCGTACCTGGAAACCAATGATGATTGCATCAGAAGCAGAAGCTAATAATACGTCCGACTCAGAGATCTGACCAACTGCTTTTGATATCACGTTAACCTGGATCTGCTCGGTAGATAGTTTTAATAACGAATCGGATAACGCTTCGATTGAACCATCCACGTCACCTTTAACAATAATGTTAAGCTCTTTAAAATTACCAACTGCCAAACGGCGGCCAATCTCATCAAGAGTGATGTGTTTCTGTGTGCGCAAACCTTGCTCGCGTTGTAATTGTAAGCGTTTGTTAGCAATTTCACGTGCTTCAACCTCAGTCTCTAACACGTTAAATTTATCACCCGCTGTAGGTGCGCCCTGCATACCCAACACCTGTACCGGTGTTGATGGCCCTGCAGATTCAACCCTTTGGCCGCGCTCGTTAGTTAACGCTTTAACACGCCCGCTATAGCAACCGGCTAAAATAGGGTCACCTACTTTTAACATACCGGCTTGCACCAATATAGTAGTTACAATACCACGACCTTTATCTAAAGCAGCCTCTATAACAGTACCTACAGCACGTTTATTAGGGTTGGCTTTCAATTCAAGCAACTCGGCTTCTAACAATACTTTCTCTAACAGCAACTCGATATTTAAACCTGTTTTTGCCGAGATCTCTTGTGTTTGATATTTACCACCCCACTCTTCAACCAAAATATTCATGGCTGATAGTTGCTCGCGCACCTTATCGGCATTAGCACCCGGGCGGTCAATTTTATTGAAGGCGAAGATAATTGGTGCACCTGCAGCCTGCGCGTGGTTTATAGCCTCGCGGGTTTGCGGCATCACGCTATCATCAGCAGCAATAACAATAATTACAATATCTGTTACCTGTGCACCCCTTGCACGCATAGCGGTAAACGCTTCGTGGCCCGGTGTATCCAGGAATGTTATTTTTCCTTTGTTATCAGGTAAAGTTACTTCATAAGCACCAATGTGCTGGGTTATACCACCTGCTTCACCACCTATTACGTTGGTTTTGCGGATAAAATCCAGCAATGATGTTTTACCATGATCTACGTGGCCCATTATAGTTACTATCGGTGCACGTGGGATCAGATCTTCCGGAGCGTCCGGCTGATCTAAGATAAATTCTTCGTCCTGTGGTTTTACAAACTCAACCTGGTAGCCAAACTCATCAGCAACAATGCTTAGGGTTTCGGCATCCAAACGCTGGTTGATAGATACGAACATACCAAGGCTCATACAGGTAGATATGATCTGCGTAACAGATACATCCATCATTATAGCTAACTCATTAGCCGTAACAAACTCTGTAACCTTTAATACTTTCGATTGTGCGTCCTGCTCTAATGCCAGTTCATCGGCATTGGCAGCTACATCATCACGTTTTTGACGACGGAATTTAGCACGCTGAGCAAATTTACCAGACTTACCTGCGCCGCTTAAACGGGCAAGTGTAGCCTTAATTTGATCTTGTATATCTTTTTCTGTTGGCTCTTCTTTAGGGCCGGTACTTGCCGGGGCATTACGGTTAAAGTTGTTATTTGGACGATTGCCTTGATAACCACCACCTGTATTGTTTGGACGATTTCTAAAATCAGGACGGTTTGCATTGTTATTACCGGTATTGTTACCGCCGCCTTGTGGCGCATTACCACCACCTGCAGGGTTAGTGCCTTGCTGTTGGTTAGGCGTGTTGCCACCCGGTCCGCCCTGGTTTGGTCCGTCTTTACGTTTGCGCTTGCGTTTATGATCGGCGTTGGTGTTTGATGATGACGCTACCGGGTTACGTTTTGGCGTAACAGGTAAAGTTATCTTACCAATAATATTAGGGCCGCTTAAACGCTCGGCTTTAGCTCTTATCACATCCGGGTCGCCACCTTCTTCGTTGCCTGTACCGGCAGAAGGTGCTGGTGTTGGTGCGACAGGAGGAGTGGCTACTGGTGCCTTTACTTCTACAGCTTTTGGCGCTTCAGGAACAACTTCTTTTTTTACTTCGGCAACAGGTGCAGGAATAACAGGTGCTTTTACTTCTTCAGCCTTTGGTGCTTCAGGAACAACCTCTTTTTTAGCTTCGACAACTGGTTCGGGCTTCGGAGCTTCCTCTTTAGCCTTTTCAGCTGGTTTGGCACCTAAATTATTTAAGTCGATCTTACCCACAATTTTAACACCCGGCAACGAATCATTGCTATTATCCTCAACCTTCGCAGGTGTTGGTTCTGGCGTAGGTGCCGACTTCGGTGTTTCAACCGGGGCCGGAATTGGAGTTGGAACCGGGGCTGGTGGCGCGGTATAATTACCGGCGTTCTTTATCAGGATCTCTTCGTTCTCGAAATCCCTTGAACGGCGGGTCTCAACCGGCCTTTCAGGAACAGCTGCTGCTTCGTCTTTACGTATCTTACCGATACTGATCTGCTTGGCTTCTTCCTTAATACTTTTATCAACAGCAAATTCCTTTAACAAGGTATTGTACATGTCGTTATCCAGCTTTGCCATTGGTTGTTTATCAACCTTATAGCCTTTTGTAGCTAAAAAATCAACAATGGTACCCATACCAATGTTAAGCTCTTTTACTGCTTTTATTAATTTTATTGATTTGTCTTCTGACATTTATTAATTCTTTCTCTGCTTATTTTATGCAAAAATACGATTTTAATTTTGCTTAATTCTTTTTATTCAAATTCTGCCTGCAATATTGATAGCACTTCTTTTACTGTTTCCTCTTCTAAATCTGTACGTTTCACCAGTTCGCCTACTGTTAATGCTAAAACTGATTTTGCTGTATCTAAACCAATTCGTTTAAATTCGTCAAGGATCCAGCTTTCAATTTCGTCAGAAAATTCTTCAATATCCACATCCTCATCATGCTCGTCAGCCTCGCGGTAAACATCAATTTCATAACCTGTCAATTTACCTGCCAGTTTAATGTTGTGGCCACCACGGCCGATAGCTAATGATACCTGATCGGGCTTTAAGTATACTGCAGCTGTTTTTTTCTCATCATCTAATTTAATAGATGTGATTTTAGCCGGCGATAAAGCACGCTGTATGTATAATTGAACGTTATTAGTGTAGTTTATAACATCAATATTTTCATTTTTTAATTCGCGTACGATACCGTGGATACGTGATCCTTTCATACCTACGCAGGCACCTACAGGGTCAATACGGTCATCGTATGATTCTACAGCTACCTTAGCTCTTTCGCCCGGTTCGCGTACAATTTTCTTGATCGTGATCAAACCATCAAATATTTCAGGTACTTCCAGTTCAAACAAACGCTGTAAAAACTCAGGAGCGGTACGTGATATAATGATCTTAGGGTTAGCGTTTAGCATATCCACTTTGTAAACAATAGCTTTTACGCTATCGCCCTTTTTAAAGTAATCAGCCGGAATCTGCTCTGTTTTTGGTAATAAAAGCTCGTTGCCTTCATCGTCCAAAACCAAAGTTTCTTTTTTCCAAACCTGGTAAACCTCACCGGTAACAATCTCGCCAACGCGGTCTTTATATTTTTTAAAGATCTCGTCTTTCTCTAATTCTAAAATTTTAGATACCAGTGTCTGGCGTGCGGCTAATATCGCGCGGCGGCCAAAGCTCTCTAAGGTTACCAGTTCGACATAATCATCGCCAACTTCCAGATCAGGATCCAATGTTTTTGCTTCTTTTAGCTCAATCTCCAAATCGTCATCCTCGCTAAAACCATCTTCCATTACCACACGTGTGCGCCAAATTTCTAAGTCACCATTGTCGGTGTTTACAATTACGTCGCAGTTTTCGTCAGTTCCGTATTTTTTGCGGATCATACTTCTGAAAACGTCTTCCAGCACGCTCATCATCGTTGGACGATCGATGTTTTTGAAATCTTTGAATTCCTGGAAAGAATCAATTAAATTAATATTGCTCATTTTTCATTGAAATTATTGTTTTTATAAAGGTAATGAAGCTATCATGGGCTTTAATTTTTATTGAGCTGCCCATGATGGTTCTTACTTAAATGATATTACAACCTTTGTTTCTGTTATTTGATTTGTTGGGATAACGCTTTCAATAACTGTAGCTTTTTTCCCTTTTTCTTTTACTGTTTCGTCAATCATTACGGCATCTTCTGTAATTGCCGTTAAAGTACCCTCGCGTTTGGTGCCATCTGCCATTTTAATAGCCAGGTCGCGACCTATATTCTTGGTGTACTGCCTGGTCATGGTAAGCGGGAAATCAATCCCCGGCGATGACACCTCCAGGTTATAGGCTGTCTTTATAACATCCTCTTCTTCCAGCTTAAAACCTACATAACGGCTTATCTGCGCACATTCTGCTATTCCAATTCCGTTATCACCATCAACCAATATCATTAGTTTTCCGTTAGGCAATAATTTAGCACTAACTAAAAACAGGTCCGGACGCTCTATCTCAGCGATCTTCTCTTCAACCAGTTCAACAACCCTTTTTTCAATATTCATATCCGCCTCTCTTTTTCCGTTAAAACGGAATGATTGGTAAACTAAAAGAGGGGGCAAATGGCCCCCTCAGTCTTAATTTGATGCAAATATAGTGAATATTATGAAATTTTCAAGAGGTTTATTGCTTAAAAATCAAATCGGTATAATGTAATTGCCCTTTGGTGGTTTTACCCTGCACATAATCCCAGATACTTTTATTGCCTGCATAATTATAATAGCGCATAAAGTAGGTTTGCTGTTTAACGAACGGCGTATCGGGCGTAAACACAACTGCGCTATCTTTAAGCTGATATTGCCCGGGTTGTATGGGTTGGTAATCTTTTGCATCGGTATCTGCCGGTAAGCGATAAATTGCGAAAAGGCTTTGCCAGTTTTTAACGGTATCGCGGTTAATGTCGTTTAATATTACCGGGTCTATACCTGTTATTTTTAAGGATCTGTTGCTATCTGTAAGGCTGATATGCACGGGAGTGGTTGACGGTATGTTCCTGCACCCTAAACAAAACAATGCCACTAAAACAAAATATCTTTTCATTTTATATCCAAAATATTATCGAAAAATCAAATCTAAATCCAATAATTTGAAATGATTGTCGGTAGTGAATAAAGGAATGTTTTGTTCTATAGCGATAGCGGCTATCCAAATGTCATTTTCGGGTATTGGCGACCCTTTCCTTTTTAGGTCCGCTTTTAATTTACCATAAGCTATCGAAGCGTCTAAATCTGGTGAAACTATAATACAGTCGGTTAAAAAATCTTGTATTTGTTGGATGTGTTTTGTTGCGTTTGACGATGCGTAAGCCCCGTAATATAATTCGCCAACAACAATGTTACTTACATAAACCTCTTGAAAGGTTTTTAATAATTCTATAATTGAAGCGTTACTTTTGAAAAAATGAATAATGACACTTGTGTCTAAGAAGCATTTATTTCCAGTCATTTTTATTTATCTGTTCGCAACCCTCTTCTATGTTTCTCTCAAACTCTTCTAACTCTTTACTAGTTAGCTTGTTAGAGAAACTAACAAATTTTTTAGATGGTGCGGTAGGTGAAGACGTCAATATTTTTTCAACCTTTTTTAGCACATCTTCATTGGTTTCCTTTATCAAAAAGGAAATTAAATTAAGCTTTTTTGACTC
>JACMRC010000127.1 GCA_014376655.1 Mucilaginibacter sp.
AATTAAGTTTATTTATTTGGTTTATAGCGTGAAGCTAAGGTATTAGTTTTCTTTTACAAATTAATGTAATTAGGTTAAGCTAAAGGTATCATAAATGTAAAAGCACTCCCTTTACCCAATTCACTATCCACCCTGTGCGACATGAATAGCCTCATCAGCGCTTTCTTTATCTATCGACTCTACAAACAGTGTCCGCAATATTTTTACCTTGTTGCTGTCAGCCGGCATAGTTTTTAAAACTTGCCTTAAGCTATCAACCGTTTTATACTGTCCCTTTACATTAAGCAGATGTAAAAAGCAGCAAATAAAAGCAGTAATATATAAGGGTTTTAAAGGCATTAAACAATCGCGATAACCAGGTAAATGTAATTCCATATAAAATTAGCATAAAAAAAAGCTAAAAAACAAAAAACCCGATCAATTTGACCGGGTTAATGCAGTGCGGAAGAAGGGACTCGAACCCCCACGCCGTGAAGCGCCAGATCCTAAGTCTGGTGCGGCTACCAATTACGCCACTTCCGCAGTTAGGATTTTTAAGAGTGGCAAAGATAGATTAAATTGACAGAATATGAAATTGTAATTTAAACTTTTTGCTAAACCCTTTATTGATTAGTAGTTATATTTTCAATTAACTGCTTCTTACTGGGTATAGATCTGGTAAACACCCACGATCTTACGTTTTTTACCTACAAGCACGTTGGTTATCTTCTTTTCCATCATCAATATCTCTACCTGGCTTACAAACTCGTCGCCATCAATGATGATTGGGTTGGCGGTCATCATATCCTTAACAGATAGTTTGGCGATATCCTGGTTGCGTAACAAAGCGCGGCGCAGGTCGCCGTCAGTAATAATACCTTCAATCTTGTCTTTAGTACCTACAATAACCATACCCAGCTTTCCTTCTGACATACTTAGCAACACATCTGTAAACGACGCATCTTTTTGTATAAACGGCAGGTTGTCGGTACGCATCAGGTCCTTAATACGAGTCAATAATTTGCGTCCTAAGCTACCTCCGGGATGAAACCTTGCAAAGTCTTCTTCCTGGAACTTGCGCGACTCCATGAGCGCTATTGCGAGGGCATCGCCCATAACCAACGCGGCTGTAGTTGATGATGTTGGTGCCAATGCCAGCGGGCATGCCTCGCGGGTGATGTTGATGTTTAAATGATTATCGCTGTTTTTAGCTATGGTTGATGTTGGGTTGCCCGTTATACTAATAATCAGGCTTTTGTTCCACTTAAGGAATGGGATAACCTTTAATACCTCATCAGTCTCGCCGGAATATGAGATCAGGATCACAGCATCGTTAGTACCTATAATCCCCAAGTCACCGTGGAAAGCATCGCCGGGGTGCAGGAAGAAACTCGGTGTACCTGTACTTGAAAAGGTAGCTGCTATTTTCTTGCCAATCAACCCAGATTTGCCAATGCCGATAACTATAACCTTACCTTTGCAACCTAAAATGGCCTCTACAACGCTTGTAAAGTTATCATCCAATAACCCCGCAACATGCTGCAACGACTCTATCTCGACCGCGAAAACTCTTTTGCCAATATCCTTCATATATGTTATACGTTCTACGTATTACGTTAGACGTTTGTCTTTATTATCTTTTAACGTACAACGCATAACGTCACACGTACAACTCATCCTACCCTATTAACGGTTTAATTACTTCTTCAAGCTGGTGCAGCTTAACCATGTTAGGACCATCGCTCCAGGCGTTGTCCGGGTCAGGGTGTGCTTCCATAAAGTAACCATCGGCACCAAATGCTTTCGCTGCAAGAGCCATCATGGGTACAAAGGTACGGTCGCCGCCTGTTTTGCCACCTGCACCGCCGGGGCGTTGTACTGAGTGTGTACAGTCCATGCATACAGGATAGCCAAAGTTCTTCATATCATATATATTCCTGAAGTCTACAACTAAGTTATTGTAACCATACATGTTGCCACGCTCGGTTAGTATTACTTGTGCGTTACCAGCTTCTACCACCTTTTGTGCAGGATAGAACATATCCTGGCCAGATAAGAACTGTGCTTTCTTAACATTAACTATCTTACCGGTAACGGCAGCAGCCACCAACAGATCAGTCTGACGACATAAGAACGCCGGGATTTGCAATAAATCTACCACCTCGGCAGCAATAGCGGCCTGGTAAGGTTCGTGGATATCTGTAGTAACCGGCAGGTTAAACTTCTCTTTTATTTTTTGCAGCATTTCCATGCCTTTTTCAATACCAGGGCCACGCTGCGCGTGTATGGATGTGCGATTAGCTTTATCAAACGACGATTTAAATACCACTTGTATAGGGTACTTCGCTCCTAACTCAGCTACCTTATCAGCAACCGTGTATAACAACTCTTGGTTCTCCATTACGCATGGGCCCAATATAAAAAACGGCTTCTGCCGCATCTGTTCAAACAATGCCATGGTACAAAGATGAGAAATTTTATGTTAACACAAATTGCGTAGTCGTCGCTATTAAACCCACAGGGTAATCCAATTTAAAAAGTGGATCATGCCTAAAATTCTTAGGCATATGTTCTTTTCTTATTTTTCGAGAATATTTTTCAGGTTCACCAAACTGCTATACATATCTTTCACTACATGTTTTTCCATCATTGGTATCATTATGTTTACAGGATATGTTAATGTACCGGCATTGCTCCAGGTTACTTTGGTTTGGTCATCAGTTATAGCTTCCATCTCAATAATTATTCGGGCGCTGGTTTTCATTGGCTTTACAAACCGAATTTCTGTTTCAACTCTTTCCCCTTCAATTAGGTTTATAATTTCTTTTTCGCCCTCACCGGCATCTTTATTCCCGCTCCATGAATAAATAAACCCAACCGTGCCGTCTGTTCCTTTAAACTCTGCGTTCCTGTCGGCATCAGCCATTGTATGTTTGTTAAACTTATCCTGATTTTTAAGCAGTTTTAAAAAGTCGAACACTTTTTGCCGCGGCGCGTTGATGATGATTTCACACTTCACATAATGTTCCCGCCTCCTGAAAAACGCAATGATTAAGTAAAGCAATTATGCCTGCTATTACTAATACGATTGTGATTAAAATACTCATCTCTATTTTGGTTAAGAGTTTGTTGGGATATCTTGTCTAAAAATACAGCAAAAAGTTAAGTCATTACTACAGTTTTATATAAAATCAATCCTCAATTGCTTCAATACCAAGCTCTTTAAGCCGTGCAAGGTTATCCGTCATTTCCTTTAGTCGTTAGGGCGAATGCTCCTGCCAACTTGTAATTTCACCAATAACCAACAGCGGTTCGCGGGTACGATAGGACTTTGTTGGATTTCCGGAAAACTTCTTATCTGTTAAATTGGGGTCGTCCTCTATAGAACCCGTCGGCTGTACTATATAAATTCTGCCAGGCTTGTCGCCCAAAGCAAG
>JACMRC010000128.1 GCA_014376655.1 Mucilaginibacter sp.
CAAAGCATTGGCCTAATGAGCGCCGAAGATCTGGAGCAGGTACAACGCGAGCTTAAAAACATTTATGCTGATGTTGAAGCCGGCAAATTCACCATTGAGCCGGGTGTGGAAGATGTACACTCGCAGGTTGAAATGCTGCTAACCCATCGCATTGGCGATGCCGGTAAAAAGATCCACAGCGGCCGCTCGCGCAACGACCAGGTGCTGGTTGATCTGAAGCTATTTTTCCGCCATGAGCTACAGCAAGTGGTTGAAGAAACCCAAAAGCTGTTTACCCAACTTATTGAACTATCAGAAAAACATAAAGATACCCTGTTACCCGGCTATACGCATTTACAGGTGGCTATGCCATCATCGTTCGGCCTATGGTTTGGTGCTTATGCGGAGAGTTTGATTGATGACCTGGAGCTGGTTTTAGCCGCATATAAGATCACTAATAAAAACCCGTTAGGTTCTGCTGCGGGCTATGGTTCATCGTTCCCCCTAAACCGTACCATGACCACCGAACTGTTAGGTTTCGATAGCCTGAATTACAACGTAGTTTATGCCCAAATGGGCCGTGGTAAAACCGAACGGATAATTGCCCAGGCTTTATCATCTATAGCAGCAACACTGGCTAAAATGGCTATGGACCAGGCTTTATACCTGAGCCAGAACTTCGCCTTTGTTAGTTATCCCGATACCCTCACTACCGGCAGCAGCATTATGCCGCATAAAAAGAACCCTGACGTTTGGGAAATAATGCGTGGCAAATGTAACCGCATACAGGCCCTGCCAAATGATGTAGCTATGATGACCACTAACCTGCCATCAGGCTATCACCGCGAGTTGCAATTGTTAAAAGAACTATTGTTCCCGGCGTTTACAGATTTGAAGAATTGCCTGCACATGGCAACCTTTATGCTGCAAAATATAACCGTAAACCAAGACATATTAAGCGATCCTAAATATGCCTACCTGTTTAGTGTTGAAGAGGTTAATAAAATGGTGCTAAACGGCACACCTTTCCGCGATGCCTACAAAGCAATTGGATTGGCTATTGAGAAAGGTGAGTTTGATCCGCATAAAACAGTTAACCATACCCACGAAGGCAGCATAGGCAATTTATGTAACGACGAGATTGTAGATGCCATGACCAAACTGGTAGGCAGCTTTAAGTTTGAAACCGTAAGCTGGGCAGTGGCTAAGCTGGTGAAATAGATGAGAAAGTCGGCCCTTAGTTGTTTTATAGTTTGCCTGTCGCTTTTTGGTTTTGGGCAATCGGCCAGGACACCTGTAAGTAAAAATGGTTTGTTACGGGTAGAGAACGGTAAGATAGTAAATGCAAACGGCCAACCGCCGCAGTTGAAAGGGCTAAGCTTTTCGTGGAGCATTTGGGGCGGTCGCAAGTATTATAACCCGTCTGTTGTAGACTGGCTAACCAATGATTTTAAGGTGAGCGTTATTCGGCTTGCAATGGCTGTACAGCCCGCTGAAGGCTATTTGCAACAGCCCGAAGTGCAACGTAAATTAATAACAGACCAGGTTGATGAAGCCATAAAAGATGGCATTTATGTAGTGATAGACTGGCATGACCACAACAGCCACCTGCATACACAACAATCGAAACTTTTCTTTGCCGAAATGGCGCAACGTTATAAAGGCGTGCCTAACGTAATTTACGAAGTTTGGAACGAACCCGAACGTGTAAGTTGGGATACCGTGAAAAATTACGCGATAAATATCATTACCGAAATACGCAAATATGACGCGGAGAACCTCATAATTGTAGGCAGCCCGCATTGGGACCAGGATGTTGACATCGCGGCAGCAAACCCTATAACCGGGTTTAAAAACATTGCTTACTCTTTTCATTTTTACGCGTCGGACCCTAACCACCAGGAGCGACTGCGTGCCAAAGCGGATAAAGCCATTAAAATGGGCGTGCCATTATTTGTAACTGAATGGGGAGTTGGTGAATCAAACGGAGACGGAAAATTCGACCTCGAAAAAACCAATACCTGGGTGCAATGGATGGCCGAAAATAAATTGAGCTGGACAAACTGGAACCTTACCGATAAAAAAGAAACAACGGCTACCTTACTACCCGGCGCATCCGAAACCGGGAACTGGATAAATGAGGATTTAAGTGCATCCGGCATTTATATCAGGGATGAGTTGCGAAAGCTAAATAAGTAAAGTACTATGAACGGACAAAACAGAAGCGACATATATCCGGGACTTGAGGTTGATATCATCCTTAAAAAAGATCAACGCAGCGGCAAACTAACGCGTGGCATTGTACAAACCCTCCTAACCAGCTCGGCCTACCACTCGCGCGGCATTAAAGTTAGATTAGAAGATGGCCAGGTAGGCCGCGTGGCCTTTATAGTTGATAGCGAATAGTTGATGGTTCATGGTTAGCAATAGTAAATTACAATTGCGTATTATTGCTATGAACTATTAACCATGATCCATCAACTATAAACCCAATGGCTAAAAAACTACTTGCAAAAATAAAAGCGCTCCCAAAAAACAAGTTCTTTACGTTTGATGCGCATTACCGCATAATCATATCGTTTGGCGCGGCGTTAATTGCATTTTTGCTGACACGCACCAAGCTAAGCTGGCCCTCCGTATCTCTGATTACCTGGGTTGCCTTTGCATTGTCCATTATTATTATGGATTGGATCATCATCTTAAACGCCCACCCCAAAGAAATTAGAAAAATTGCCAAGCTGCAGGATTCAAGCCGTACGTTGATATTTTTGTTCGTGATCTTTGCCTCAGTTATAAGCCTGGGCGCAATTCTATTTTTACTCAAATCAACTAAGGGCCAATCTGCGCCCGATGTTACGGGGCATATATTACTGGCAATGGCATCGGTTATAGTATCGTGGTGGTTGGTACATACCCTATTTACAATGCGGTACGCGCATTTGTATTATGATACCGATACCGACGACGGCGATACAACAGCTGTCGGCGGCCTTCAGTTTCCGGGTAATGAAACCGAGCCTGATTACCTTGATTTTGTTTACTTCTCCTTCGTAATAGGCATGACTTTCCAGGTATCAGATGTCGAGATCTCGGATCGCACCATCCGCCGGTTAGTATTTATGCACGGTTTGGTATCGTTTGCTTTTAATACGGCTATTGTGGCGTTGAG
>JACMRC010000129.1 GCA_014376655.1 Mucilaginibacter sp.
TAACATCGCGCGGTAAAACTTCTGAATAAGCCGGGAGTAGTAATACGTCATCGTAGGTTAAACCTTCGGCAACAAATTTTGATGGGTCTGACTGCATAGCAAATAATTATTTGGAGGTATTATTTGCCGGGCAAAGCTAATGAATTATTTCGGAATTCGGAAGTGGGATGTAGGAATTGTTTAATCTAATTGTCATTTCGAAACGAGGAATGAGTGAGAAATCTTAAACGCTTCGTTAACTATCGCACGTATAAGATTTCTCCCGTTGGTCGAAATGACAAAAACGTGTTAATACTTCCCTACTATCACCTTATAAAACTCATCAAAATCCAAATACTGATTAGCCAGTTTTAACAGCTCCTCAGCAGTTACATTTTTAACCACGTTGGTATAACGGTCATAATACTCATAACCGATGCCGGAAAAATATAAGTTCTTAAATTTATCAGCATGCGAGAATACATTTTCCAAACTACCCAGTAAAGAGCCTAACATATAGTTACGTACCAACGATAATTCTTCACCCGGGATCAACTCAGTTTTAAGCAGGTTTATCTCTTTTTCTATTTCGACTGTAGCTGCTTTGCAAACATCTGCACCAACCTCGGTAGCGATGAACAAGGCCCCACCCTGCTTATAAGACGTTATGCCAGATCCAATTCCGTAAGTGTACCCTTTATCCTCGCGGATGTTATTCATCAGCCTGGAGCCAAAATACCCACCTAAAACTGTGTTTAATACCTGCACTGCCGGGAAATCGGGATGCTCGCGGTTAATAAACGGTGTACCCATGCGGATAGCTGACTGCAACGCTTCTGGCTTTTCAACATAATAAAAATGCTCGCCCGCACGGTTTGCTTCAGGTTGTGTAATATCCGCAGGTGTAGCCGGGTTATCCCAACCTTCGCCAAAAGTAGCGGCTAACAGATCAAGCGCTGGTTGCTCAACCTTGCCGGCAATAATAATAGTGCAGTTTGATGGCTGATACATTTGTTTAAAATGCGTCAGCAGATCATCACGGTGTAGCGTGTTATAGGTATCCAGTTCGGCAGTTAAACCATAAATGGTATCACCATAAAGCGCTTTATTAAATGTGCGGCGTGCAACAACGTCATTTTTTTGCAGACTTACCTGTAGCTTTTGCTGTTGGTTACGGATAAACGTTTCCAGCTCTTTTTGCGGGAAAATAGAATTGGTTAGGATATCTTTAACAACCGGCAAGGTTTTATCCAAATGCTTGGTTAACGAGTACAACGTAACCAACGATTGCTCAAAACCATAATCTACAGAAAGAAACGCGCCATAAAAGTCAATCTTATCGGCAATCTCGGCAGCTGTTAAAGTAGCTGTACCATCGGTAAGCATAGTGTTGGTGGCCGAGTTCAACAACGACTTCGCCGGATCAAACCGCAGGTTGTTAAAGATCCATTCTATCCGTACCAATTCCTGGTCGCCAGAGTTAAAGCAGAACACATCGCAGCCGTTATTAAGCTTAGTCTGCGCTGGTTTTAATAAATTTATATTTTCTATTGCTCCATACGCAGGAGCTGTTTTTCTATCAATCATTTTGTTAGTCATTGGTCATCGGTCATTAGTCATTGGACATTTTTCCGATAAATTTTATATATGCGTTTAACTTGATATGTACTGTTTCAAGCTTGCTTATTAATGTTTTGTATTGATCTTCGGTTATTAAATTTCGGGTGTAAGATTTCTTTATCCAACTTTTTGTTTCAATTAATGACCCTCTGCTGAAATAACAAAAATTCTTATTCTCTTTATAATAATATATTCCAAATCCTTCGGCAATATTAGCGCTAATTGAATCAGCTGATCTTGTTAGTTGCTTGCCGACCGTATCTTTTGTAAAATAGTCCCAGGTAGTCACAATGAACCATATCTCATCAGCAAATGTTTCTGACAGTATATATATTTCTAAATCTTCTAATCTATTACTCATTTCAAATTAACAAATAACACTCCTAATGACCAGTGACTAATGACAAATGACTACTCGGCTAAGTAAATTAAGGTAGAGGAATTATCTTTTCTGAAAAGCTTGTTAGCTTCTTCTTTTATTTGTGCAGGCGTTACAGCCAGGAATTTTTCAGTTTCGTAGTTTAGCAAATCTGCATCGCCTAATAGTTCATAATATGCCAGGTTCATCGCTTTATCTAACAACGACATTTCAGAGAATATCATCGTCGACTCGGTTTTGTTTTGAACTTTGGTTAGCTCGTCAGCCGGCACCTCCTCGGTTTTCAGTAATTCTACTTCGGCCCATAAAGCGGCTTCCGCTTGTTCTACAGTTACGCCTGCAGTTGGTTTGCCTTCCAACACAAACATACCTTTATCCAAACTGCCAAATACATAAGCATGCACTTCACTAAACAGTTGCTTATCCTTAACCAAATTACGGTACATGCGCGATGAATTACCACGCGACAAGATATCAGACATTAACTCTACTGCGTAAAACTGTTGCTCCCTTCTGCCCGCCATTTGCAGAGCTATATATACGTCATTCAGCGGTACTTTAGCAGTAATCGTTTCGCGGCGTTCTTCGCGCTGCTCGGGTTCCTGCGGTAAATTGCGATAATATTTTTCGCCTGCAGGGATCGGTCCAAACCATTTTTGAGCCAGTTCTTTAACCTGTTCCAGTGTTACATCGCCGCCAACTACCATAATGGCATTTTGCGGGTTGTAATGCTTTTTAAAGAAGGCTTTCACATCTTCTATCTTCGCATTTTCTATATGCTCAATATTTTTGCCGATGGTATCCCATAGGTAAGGATGCTTTTTATAAACCATTGGGCGCAAACGCAGCCAAACATCGCCGTAAGGCTGATTTAAATAGCGTTGCTTAAATTCTTCAATAACTACTTTACGTTGTACTTCAAGGCTTTCTTCGCTAAAGGCAAGGCTTAGCATTCTATCGCTCTCCAACCAGAAAGCTGTTTCTATATTGGCCGATGGCAGGGTGATATAATAGTTAGTAATATCGTTGCTGGTAAAGGCATTATTTTCGCCGCCTACTTGCTGTAAAGGGCCATCATAGTTGGGGATATTTACCGATCCGCCAAACATCAGGTGTTCAAATAAATGCGCAAAGCCCGTTTGCTCGGGGTTTTCATCGCGGCTGCCAACATCATACAAAATGTTAACTACGGCCATTGGGGTGGTATTATCTTCATGAACAATAACCCGCAGGCCATTGTCAAGTATAAATCGGTTGAATTTAACCATGGATATGTTATGCGTTATAAATAGTAGTGAGCAAATGTATGATTTTAGATAAATTGTAGCAGTCAGGATAGGGTTATATTTTTTATTTTCGTTTCGCGCAGCATAACAGCAACTTATGGATCAAACCGAACTTGTTAAACAAATTACAGCCAACATTGGCAAAGTAAAAGTATTGCATCTTACCAAAATACTTAATGAGCAACAGTTTGACCTGCGCGACCTTATAGCTATAACCTTTCACCCCGATAAAGATGTTGCCTTCAGGGCCACCTGGTTGCTTGAAAATGTATTCTTACAAAAACCCGAAGTTTATTTACCGCAATTAGACTATCTCTTATCAGGCATTAATAACGTAAAACACCCTGGCCCACAAAGGCATTACGCCAAAATAGTGATGCATATTACCGACGCTGATGCCCCACAAATAATAAAAGATAAAGTAGCGACTATTGATTTTGAACCGATAGTTGAAAAGTTATTCGACTGGATGATAGATGCCAAAGTTAAAATAGCGGTTAAAGCTTTTGCTGCCGAAGCGCTATTTAATCTACGCCACCGGTATGATTGGATAGCCGAGGAATTAGCAAATCAATTGCAATTTTTGATGCGTAATGGTAGCCCGGCTATACAGGTTAGGGGGAAGAAATTGTTGCGAGATCTAAAATAAAATTGTCATTTCGAAACGCAGTGAGAAATCTTTAACGTCGCATAAGTCGCTCGTATAAGATTTCTCACTGCGTTTCGAAATGACAACGTGTGGTTGGGTGGGGCTACGCCGATGGCCTGTCACTACCATGCAGGTTTTCACTCACCATGTGGTGATGCAATTTGGCTTGTATGGCCGATGAGCTATCGTCAGCATACGTACCGTAAGCATTCACAATAATTCCCTTTAAATTATATTTGGGCGAACTAACTGCGTAAACAATCGATGTATCTGCCGGGTTGCTTTGTCCCTCGAAACGATAAAATTCATCTATCGAAAATTCTTCGGCAGTCATGTGTATGTCTTTTGATTTATCGTCTATGGTGTCGCCTTCCATGCTTAGGTTAGCGGTATATCCTCTTTTCATCAAATCGTTAGTGGCGTCCACTAAGGTTTCATAATTTTCCATGGTAGTTGTAGTTTAAGTAACGGGCAGCAATAATGCGGCCACTGTTTCTTAAACCCAAAAACAGGTGCGGTTGTTTGAAATGTTAAGAAGATTTTCAGAAGGGGCTATACTTCCTTATCGGCATCCCATTTTTCAAGGTAATGCGCTATACGGCTAAGGAAAGATCCACCTAATGCACCATCAACCACCCTATGATCATAAGATAACGACAGGAACATCATGTGCCTTATAGCTATTACATCACCCTCGGGGGTTTCAATAACA
>JACMRC010000010.1 GCA_014376655.1 Mucilaginibacter sp.
AAAAAAGATACCGGCAATACATTCTATATATTAGATGAGCCAACAACCGGCCTTCACTTCGAAGATATTAACGTGCTGCTAGGTGTGTTATACCAGTTGGTTGATAAAGGCAACACCGTATTAGTTATAGAGCATAACCTGGATGTTATAAAAGTGGTTGACCACGTGATTGATCTTGGACCCGAAGGTGGGTCGGGTGGTGGAAACATTCTGTTCTCTGGTACGCCCGAAGGTTTGTGTAAGGTTAAAAATAGCTTTACGGGGCAGTTTTTGAAGAAAGAGATGGGGTTGTAATTTAACATCGATATATTTATTTATGCAAATAAGATTAGCTTTTTTATTGTTTTTTGCGATATCAACAGCATATGCTCAAAAAAACCATAATTAAAAAAACAATACCGATAACCAAAGTTGAGTTTAATAAACATATTCCCGTAATTGATTTGATTACGACGCCATTCAAATTAAAATCGCATGGGATTATTAGATTGAAGGCCGGAAAAAAGAATCTTGTCTATAAAGATAATGGCGAGTTTCTACAATACATTTGTGAAGGTGATTTGAATGCTAATTCGATAGCTGTAATTCATGAAATAGAAACTAACGATGAACATTATTATCTTATAAATAGGTCAATGGGAAAAATTGATACTTTACTCGAAAGGCCTATTTTCTATATGGACAAGAAAAGTTTTATTTGTTTGGAAGGATCTGCTACAGATATTGACTAACGCATCCAAGTCGGTAAGGTCGAAAATAATCAGTTTATTACCACTGCCTACATTAAGCTTGATAGACATCCTTTTATAGCACCGAGTTATGTTTTTTGGTATAATAAATATACTCTTTTCATAGCAAACAACAGTCCGTCATTCACTAACACTAAATTCTACAAAGTGACCTTAGATTAAACCAATACATGTACAAATTGTTGTACATGTCAATAATCTTTTTTATCTTTATTAAAAATTAAAGTTATGTTGGTTACAACTTATACATCCTTCAGACAACAACTTAAATCTTATTTAGATAAGGTTAGGCATAACCATACACCCCTTTTTGTCACCAGTGCTAATGGTGAAGATGTAGTAGTGCTTTCTAAGTCTGATTACGAGAGCATGGAAGAAACCTTTTACCTTCTTAAAAGCCCGGCTAATGCTACCCGATTATTAAAAAGCATTGAAGATTACGAAAACGGTTTAGGCCAGGAAAGAAGCCTTATTGAAGAATGAAGATAGTTTTCCTTGACCAGGGGTGGGAAGATTATCTGTACTGGCAAAGCACAGATAAGTCTTTACTAAAAAAGATCAATGCATTAATAAAAGAGATAGAACGAACTCCATTTGAAGGTAGCGGTAAGCCTGAACCATTGCGCCACAATCTTGCAGGATATTGGTCTCGCAGAATAACCCTTGAACATAGATTGGTTTATAAAATAGATAATGACACAGTCGTTATCTATCAATGCAGGTATCATTATTAAATCATCTTACAAACAAAACGTCTAAAATTTTGTACCCTATACCGGGCAAGCCAACAAGCTTGCCCGCTTTTTTTGTAACATTGCACAAAATATTTACCTTTTGACCGCTGTCGCTAAGAAATTCTTCTCTTACTTTTTAAAAGCCGCTATTTTGGTTCTGGCTTTTTACTTTATATATCACCAGTATTTAAAAAAAGGCGATAATTTAAAACAGTTTCAAAATGCCGTTAACAGGCTAAGTCATGAGCATGTTATTGTTATCATGTCGGTAGTGGTATTTTTAATGTTTTCCAATTGGCTGGTTGAATGTTTAAAATGGCAACACTTAACCCGCCGCCTTGCCCCAATAAGTTTATGGAAAGCTATAGAAGGGGTTTTTTGCGGACTTACGTGGGCCGTATTTACCCCTAACCGCATTGGCGAGTATGGCGGGAGGGTAATGTTTTTACCGCCTCGCAAACGTATCCATGGTGTATTTGCAATGGCGGTGGGGCAACTTGGGCAACTTGTGATAACTAATGTACTGGGAGCGGTTGGATTACTTTGGTTTATTTTCACATTTAAGCATTTTAACTCCTGGATATTAGTAAGCATTACCATTGTTGGTATAGCATTTATAGCATTTTTTTTGACGCTTTACTTTAATGTAAAATGGTTAGTCTGGCTGCTTAACCGCGTATCATTTTTGAAAAAGTATCATCGTTTTTTTGATATTATGGGCTCTTACAAGTTCGATGAGTTATCAAGGATTATGTGCTTTTGCTTAACCCGGTATTTTATATTTTCGTTTCAGTACTATTTGGTGATACATCTGTTGGTGCCCGCTATTCCTTTCCACGTTGTGGTGCTGATGGTGTTTATTGTTCTATTTGTACAATCCGCTTTACCATCGCTTGACTTGTTGGATGTGCCGGTGCGTGCCACTGCCGCGGCTACTGTATTTCATTACGTAACCGGCCAGCAAATAGCCATTATTGCTGCATTTAGTTCTATTTGGCTTATAAACTTAATTATTCCTGCTATTTTAGGGTCGGTGTTTATATTTAAACTTAAATTCTTTGATCGTAGCGTATAGTATAATTTGTTCGGTTTTTACAGCAGGTTATTTATTGCTGGTGCTATACTTTATAAAAGGTTGGCTCAACCTTAAACAGCCTGAAATTAAAACCGATGGCTATACCACCAAAGTAACGG
>JACMRC010000130.1 GCA_014376655.1 Mucilaginibacter sp.
AGCTTATATGCCGCCGGTGACCCTAACACCGACAGCTTTTTTTGTAATTAGGCTTTAAAAAAACAGAATAACACAACCCACCCAACCCCATTCTGTTTAATTAACTATTAACCGACAGTGATCTAATTCTGTTAATTGCTACAAATATAAATTATATTTCTAATTTATATTATATCGTTTTAGTTAAAATACGTTAAATTTTGTTAAATGGTTTTCTATAACTCAAAACAATTATCATAAACGGCTATTTTACTATAGAACAAACATTTACAGCTATGAAAAAGAAGATCTATGGCTTTGTATTGCTGGCAGCAGTATTAGGCATGTTAACCACAGGTTGCGAGGCTATGAAAGGTGCTGCGCCACCACCGCCTCCGGGTGCGCCTGCGCATCCGTAAATTTTTCTGAACCATGATTCGTAGGATTAATGGATTACCATGAATAGATAAAAAATCCTGTAATCTTTAAATCCTACGAATCATGGTTGAGATTTTTTATGTAGCTTTATTAAACCATGAAACGCCTTATCTTTTTATTATTTCCTATTTGTTTTGCAGTTAAGTTAAGTGCACAAACTGGCAATATTGATACCGCCTTAAAATTTGACAAGTATTTACTTGCATGCGAAAAGCAATGGGTAGTAAAACAAAAGCCAGATACGGCTTCAAGTTATAAATTTGGGTATGTTTATATTGATGGAAGTGAAGGCTTTATTTTCCAGGAAGTCGGGCAATTGTCCATAAGGAAAAGGAATAAATATCAACTCGTTCCGGGTTACAAAAAAGTTGAAAGGGAGCCAATACATACCCATGGATCACAATTTTTATATGGCAGCACGAACGCGCCACCGATGGTTGCGCTTTTGTCCTCAAGTCATTTCAAAGAGCTAAAAATTGAAAATGCCCCCACTTGGGTAATGTCCTATTACTCTTATACCGATACTGTAGAACATAATTATAGATCGGGCTGTATTTGTTTTGACGAATCACTTTTTGCGGAAGCAGAAGCGTATTTTAAAAAGGTTTATGAAAAAGCACCTCATTATGGTGGTGTAAAGTATAGAAAAAACTTCTACGGATATTTTGACAACATGGGGATAGAATTTATGCTGTCAGGACTTTACCTGGAGGGGGATAAACCGGATAAAGCAATTCCTGTTTTAGATAAAGCAATACTGAACGCGCCTAATAATGTAGATCTATACAGGCTTTTGGGCTTGGCCTATGATAAGAAGAAGCAATGGAATAAAGCCATAGAAATTTATAAGTACGCGCTGACCTTGATAACTGTTGATAAATCGTTTCAGAAAGCCTCGTTAGCAGGTTGTATAAGCAACATGTATGGTGAGCTTAAAAATAAGGAAGAGCAAATAAAATGGCGCTCGTTGAGTGATGCCTATGATCCGCATCCGGGTCGCGTTTTTTAGCTAAATGCTGCGTTAGGGGTAGCAGCGGATACCGGCTGCGCCTAAGGCCTGAAGGCGTATGAGCGGATAACCCGGGCCGCAGGCAACGCCCTTATTTAGTGAGTAGTGAATAGAGAATTGTGAGTAGTTACATTAAGTAGTTAAACGCTTGAAAGCCAATCTTAACGACTCACTTAATCAACCTAATCCAACTACTCACCCCCCTGGCGCGAGTATGCAGCGGTGGCCAGGCGGGCGGTGTACTCGTGCCCCACATGCTTAGTAAACAACAAGCTTAATAAACCATAGGTTCTACCATAATTATTTCAATTAATCCGGGTATGCCGCAGTAATCGCGCGCACTGCTGTATAAATAATCTTCGGGTCGCTCAACCACGCCTGCTACAGCCGGGTTATTATGTATGTAATCAAGTTTTTGATGTAATATTTTTTGATCGAATAATTCAATAGGATGATTGTCTTGCTGCCACAATTGGAAATTTATGTTTTGACTATTCTTCTTACCTGCCCGTTCCATCATCCATAACATCCATTCTCTGCGGCTCTCGCCGGGATGGCTTTTTATAGCTGCTTTTAGGGCCAGTGAAGTATGCTTTTTCATGTCGCGCATAATATCTTCCATCTTTTCGCCATGGCTGCCAATAATCATGTGTACATGGCTGGTCATTATGCACCAGCTATATATTTCGAGGCCTTTATTTAGCTGGCAATGTCGCCACGATGCTAATAAGATTTCCTTATACTCGTTACGTATAAACAGATCTATCCAGTTTATAACGGCAAAAGTTATAAAGTATAATTGGTGCTGGTCCTGAAACTTATATTTGATACTCATTATAAATAAAAGTACATACTTACAGTTATAATGCAAATTCACTTCCTGGTTTAATAAAAGTCACGAGTACGCCACGCTTTGGCCGCCGCTGCATACTCGCGCCAGAGGGGGGTTACCATTGCACCGTGAGGTATTGATCAAAAATATTGTCAAGCTATTAATATTTGCATCAATTTAGCTTTCCAAATATTCCCGGTTCTTGTTAATCTAAATTTGATAAAACTGTTAACATTGGGCAAGTCTATCTCAACATTAATAGTATTATTATCAACTATTATATACTTAAGTTTTAAGTATCTGATGCCTGTGTCATCTTTTTCAGGCGCATAAACTTTTATATCTGATGGTGGGGTGTCTTTTATCGCAATTTTATTTCCGCCATAATGTAATTGTCCAAGATCGGCAGTATGGCTATCCTTTACTAATATTAGTTTACAATGCTCTAAATAATTATAATATTTTTTTTGCTTTAATAACAACTCATCTAAACATGCCTGTACATTAGCTGTTTTGTTTACAATTGCCGAATTGTTTTCGCAACTATAAGCTGAAATAGTTATTAGCAATAATATAATCGATCTTTTCATAACATCTATTTGTACTCTCAGAGTCTCTTGAAAAGAAACCTGGCGGGTACTTCGCCAATCTAAAAATTAGTTATCTTAAAAACACATTATTCAAAATTTCATTGAGTTTCGATTCAGCTTTTTCTTGGTCTGTTTTTTTGAACTCCATTAAGCCATTTAAAGATTTAAATTTTTTAGGATCGGAAATAAATCTGATATAATAAACATCTCCTCTTCGATATTTGAAAATTAAATAAGTATGATTTCTTATTTTATCAATAGCAACGTTACTTACTTTAATGCTATCATCCCTTCCAAAAAGGCCAAGCATTTCTGTTTTAATTTCCGCTAAAGTTCTAATATCATCTTTTGCATGATTTAGTTCCCACAAACTTAAGGTTATATCACCAAGCGCATATAAATTATCCGTTTTTGACCAATACTGTAACTGCGAATTGCCAAAAAGATTTTTAGACCTTACAAGCATTGATTCTTTATCAATCCTTTCGGCATCGCGAGGTAGTTTTACGTATGCCGTTGTACCAATAGCTTCTTCCTGGGCAAAAGAACTAAGGCTAAATATTGTACTGCCAATGATTATTAAAATAAACGTAAGCCAGCTATTATTCTTAAAAAGGATGGGCATAATGGTTAAGGCTGTTATGATATACTAAGTAACACAATAAATTTAAAACAAGTAGATGAGATTGTGGCGCCTGCGTTAAGGATAGGAGCGAATACCGGCCCTGCGCTTAATGCCTGCGGCCGTATAAGCGGATAGCCTGACCCGTAGGGCAACACCCTGAAAATAGCTGAAAAATACTATTCTAATCAGCCAAATCAAGAACTTTCCATACACAAATTGCATACTTGCGATTGCCACGCTGTCGCTCGCAATGACAAATCGTTCTATTATATTTAAATTCTTCCAAAACTTTTTTTCATAACCGCTTGAAAATCATAAAATAAGTCCGTACTTTTGCAGTCCCTAAAACTGCCCACCAATGAAGGATGGCAGGGGGACTTTAAAAAAAACAAAACAAGAAAGCAAGAATGCCTACTATCAATCAATTAGTTAGAAAAGGTAGAGTAGCTCTGGTTGACAAGAGTAAGTCGCCAGCGTTGGACAGCTGTCCACAGCGAAGAGGAGTGTGCACCCGTGTGTATACCACTACCCCTAAAAAACCAAACTCAGCAATGCGTAAAGTTGCCCGTGTGCGCTTAACCAACGGTAAAGAAGTAAATGCTTACATCCCTGGTGAAGGTCACAACTTGCAAGAGCACTCTATTGTGTTGATCCGTGGTGGTCGTGTTAAAGACTTACCTGGTGTACGTTACCACATCATCCGTGGTGCGTTAGATACTTCTGGTGTTGCCGGTCGTAACCAACGTCGTTCAAAATATGGTACTAAACGCCCTAAACCAGGCCAGGCTGCTGCAGCCCCTGCAAAAGGTAAAAAGAAATAATTAAAGGAGGATAGTAATAATGAGAAAATCGAAACCGAAAAAAAGAATCCTTCTTCCTGATCCAAAATTCAATGATATTTTGGTAACCAGGTTTGTTAATAACATGATGTTTGATGGTAAAAAATCTACCGCTTACACCATATTCTATAATGCAATTGATATTGTTGAAAAGAAAACCAGCGAAAACGGTTTAGATAGCTGGAAAAAAGCTTTAAACAATGTAATGCCGGCTGTTGAAGTAAAGAGCCGCCGTGTTGGTGGGGCTACCTTCCAGGTGCCAACCGAAGTACGCGCTGATCGGAAAGTCTCGGTAGGCATGAAATGGCTGATCCGTTTTGCGCGTTCACGCGGTGAAAA
>JACMRC010000131.1 GCA_014376655.1 Mucilaginibacter sp.
ATAAGCCTCTGCGTTTTATTGATATGTATTTTAATCAAAACTTTGAAATTTTCCTGGAAGAGCTTTTTCACCGAATTATTCCCGAAATGCAAAAGCAGCATTTAACACCCGCTAATCCTGGCATTGCCAAACAGATGGCAGAGCTTGATGCTCGTTTTGGTGTGACAACATTTGTAGAAAAAAGGCAACTGTTAGTTGAAAAATATGGGCTTAAAGCCTTACTTTCGGTAGCTTTCTTGCTAAATCATACCGGTGGGGTAATCGTTATCCTGCCGCTATATTATGCTATCCGCCACATAGGTGGGTGGCATTTTTTGTTTAACAGGTTTTTAATTTATTACAGCGATAAACTTTTTTAGCTTATGTTTGCTACTATTAGCCAAACAGGCAGTTTGGCGCATAAAAAGCCTGTGCAATTTTAATGCTGAGCATCAACGAGATCAAAAAACCCATTGCTGCTGATATTGATGTTTTTGAGGAGCGTTTTAAAGCCTCCATGCAAAGCTCAGTACCGTTGCTAGATCGTATTACCCATTATATTGTTAAGCGTAAAGGCAAACAAATAAGGCCGATGTTCCTGTTTTTTTCGGCCAGCATTTGCGGGGGCATTAATGAGTCTACCCACCGTGGGGCAGCATTAGTGGAGTTGTTACATACCGCTACACTGGTGCATGATGACGTAGTTGATAACTCTTACCAGCGCCGTGGCTTTTTCTCAATCAACGCTTTATGGAAAAATAAGATAGCTGTTTTGGTAGGCGATTACCTGCTATCAAAAGGTTTATTGCTTTCTATTAATAACGGCGATTTTAAATTGCTCAAGATCGTATCAGAAGCAGTAAAGCAAATGAGCGAGGGTGAGTTATTGCAGATTGAAAAAGTACGCCGCATGGATATTGGCGAACCGGTTTATTATGATGTTATTCGCCAAAAAACAGCATCGTTGATAGCGGCTTGTTGTGCCTGTGGTGCAGCATCGGCTGGTGCAGATGATGAAACGGTAGAAAGAATGCGCCTTTTTGGCGAGAAGATTGGTATCGCTTTCCAGATCAAGGATGATATGTTTGATTTTGGCACAGATGATGTTGGTAAGCCATTGGGTATAGATATTAAAGAAAAGAAGGTTACGCTGCCGCTCATCTACTCGTTAAACAATAGTGATAGTGCAACTAAAAAGAAAATGATTAACCTGGTAAAGAACCATAACGATGATCCGGAGAAAATTGCCGCCATCATAAAGTTTGTTAACACTACCGGTGGCTTGCAATATGCCGAAACCCAAATGAAAAAATACAGGGACGAAGCTTTTGAAATATTAAATACGTTTCCTGAAAGCGACTCGCGCCTCGGATTGGAGCAATTGGTGAGGTTTACAACAGAACGAGACAAGTAATGAATAGCGAACTTTTATTTATAGGCGGATTTTTAGTTTTCATTTTTATAATGATGGCTACGGATCTGGGCCTGTTTGGTAAATCAAATAAGCCGGTAAGCCTAAAGCAGGCTGGTTTTATGAGCGCTGTTTGGGTTGCGTTTGCACTCGGCTTTTATGTGCTGATATTAAATTATGGCCACCTGTTACACCATGTTGATAGCTTTGCCGCGTTAAAGGAAATCAATATCCAGAACCTGCATAACCTTCAATTAAACTCTAACGATTTTGACGGTGGTTTAGCCCTATATCGCAAAAACCTGGGCCTTGAATTTATTACCGGTTATGTAGTTGAGTACGCCCTATCAGTTGATAATATTTTTGTGATGGTGCTGATATTTACCGCCTTTGGTGTTGATAAAAGGCATTACCATAAAGTATTACTATGGGGGATAATTGGCGCGGTGGTAATGCGTTTCCTGTTCATATTTGTGGGCGCGGCGTTAATAGAGGAGTTCCATTGGATACTGTACCTGTTTGGCGCGTTCCTGGTTTATACAGGTGTAACTATGTTCATCAACCGTAACCAGGAAGAGAGCATCGACCCCGAAAATCACACCGTTGTTAAACTGGCATCCAAATATTTTTCGGTACACCCGCAGTTTGAGGGTAGTAAGTTTTTCATTAAGATAGATAAGAAAAAATTTATCACTCCACTGTTCCTGGTGCTGATGATTATTGAGGTTACCGACCTTGTTTTCGCGGTTGATTCTATCCCCGCCATATTCTCGGTAACTAAAGATCCTTATATCGTATTCTTCTCCAACATATTTGCCATTATGGGCCTGCGTTCAATGTTCTTCCTTCTGGTTAATATTATCGATAAGTTCCATTACCTTAAAGTTGGACTGGCTGCATTACTGGCTTTTATCGGACTGAAAATGCTGGCTGCTAATTACGTCGATGAGATTGGACTTACTACCGGCCGCTCATTATTGGTGATACTGGGTATTTTGGTAATCAGCGTAGTGGCATCGCTGGTGTTCCCCAAAAAAGAAGCGGCGCATAAATAATTACCTTATGGAAAACAACAATAAACCGGCTGTTCCATCATTGTTTGAATGGGCAGGTGGTATGCCCATGTTCGAGCAGTTGTTTAACCAATTTTATGATAAGGTATTAGCTGATGATATTTTAGAGCCGGTGTTTAAGCACATGTCGCCACAACATCGGTTGCATGTGGCGCACTTTGTGGCCGAAGTATTGGGCGGCCCGAAATTATATAGCGAAAGTGAGGGTAGCCACTTCCTTATGATCCAAAAGCACCTGGCCAAACACTTAACCCAACAGCACCGCAAACGCTGGATAGAATTATTACTGGAAACTGCCGACGAATTGCAATTACCTGACGATCCCGAATTCAGGTCGGCTTTTATGGCTTATTTAGAATGGGGTACGCGTATAGCTGTACTAAACTCAAATTTAGATAACCTGGATGAAGATCTCGATATGCCTATGCCCAAATGGGGTTGGGGCGTGCCCGGTGGCCCCTATATGGGTAATTAATATTATTTGGTAACATATATAAATCAAGGAGCTCCCGTTCTTGAACCTAATACCCGGGATAGCTTACATCACACAATTATCACACTAAATCACGCTGTATCACACTAATTCACGCGATTATCACATCAAATCACACTGTATCACACTCCTGCACACTATATCAAAGCCTATATTTAACTTAACTCGCTGTTTATAAGCACATAACATAAAAAGTGTAATTTACTTGCGGAATTTATGCTTGCAAAAGTATGCTGAATGGCAGCCACGAATTGGGCTTATACAAATATAAGCAAAAAGCAGGAAAATCGCAAAAGCGGGTAGTTTAACGCGGCGTTTAGCAACATGCCAATAGCCGGTAAATGTTAAAATAGATTTCCGCTGAATATCATAGCTCAAATCTCATGGCTATATATTAACTTCGTAAATGCACGGTTTAGATCTTAGCCTTTTTAAAATAACACCGCTTGGCGTGTTAGATATATTGCTTGTAGCCTTTATTATATACCAACTTTATAACCTTATACGCGGCACCATTGCAGTTAATATCCTGCTGGGTATGGGTGTAATTTATGCCCTTTACTTTGTAGTAAGGCTGTTGCACATGCCGGTACTTACAGAGATATTAGGCTATTTTAAGGATGCCAGTATAATCGTCATCATAGTGGTATTTCAACAAGAGATACGGCGGTTTTTATTGTTGGTAGGCAAGAATGCTTCGCTACAACGTAACAAAGCCTGGTGGCGCTATTTCTTCGGTAAAGCGCAGGACGAAAAAAACAACTATGCCCGTATTAAACCTATTATTGATGCCTGTAAGATCTTGAAGCAGACCCGCACTGGTGCGCTGATTGTTTTCGCCAAATATTACGACGAGCAGTTTTACCAAAACAGTTGCGAGGTGATGGATGCTAAAATTTCTAAACGGTTACTGGAGGCAATCTTCCAAAAAACCAGCCCGCTGCATGACGGCGCTGTTGTTATTGCCGAAAACAAAATTAAGTCTGCCAGTTGTATTTTACCGTTGACGGATAAGGTTGACTTGCCGCCACAGTTTGGATTGCGCCACAGGGCCGGTATTGGCGTTACAGAGGCTAATGAAGCATCGGCTATCATCATATCCGAAGAAACCGGCGAGATCTCGTACGCCAAGCAGGGCAAAGTTAAAATGAATATCAGCTTTGCCGAACTGGAGAAACTGCTGAATAAGGATTTTTCTATTTAAACGCTAAGGGCGAACTTCAACACCATCCACAACATTTTTAGGCGATACGGTTTGATAATATACCCGTGGTTGCGTTTTCCCGGCTACCGGCATAGTATAACCCGTTTTGTCGGTTTGTACTATTGGCATACGCGTATCCGTATTGGTTAATTTTGCAATAGGCATACGGTCGGGGTTAACAGTGGCAGATGTATTTAGCAATTGGTTTACACTAATATTATTATAAACGGTATAACCGGAGCTTTTATAAGTAGTGTCCTGCGAGTGTTGCGACTTATTACGATCTGTGTCTACTGTCAATTTCGTCATTTTCTCAAACCAACCGACGTTAGCTTTGGATTTTAACAACGATGTCATTTGATTAGTATAATTAGTATGGCATGAGCAAACAAAGTTTTTGCTCATGTGCTTTATTGGAGCTTGTTTCGGAAAAAGGGTAAAGCTCGTCTGCTGAGCATTTACCGCGATAGCGCCGGTTAGCATAACCAGGGTTGCAAATAATCTTTTCATAATGTATAAGGTATTGTACTAAGTTAACAGTATAAAGCATTGTTCCCTAATTATTTAACGTTTTTAACAATTAGGGAACAAGAGGCAATTACTCAAACTTATCAGCCACTACCTGTATTTTACGCTTGCCTTTTTCTTCTGCCTCGAAGGTTAGCGTAACTTTTCCATCTACGCCTACAATAGTTAGGGTAGC
>JACMRC010000132.1 GCA_014376655.1 Mucilaginibacter sp.
ACCGGAATTTTATCCGGCACATGGCCATTAACATTGGTGCTGAGTTTATGCATTTTCAAATTCCTATCATGGGCCATTGCGTTAGGTAGCGGCACATCGGGCGGTACGCTGGCACCTTTGTTAACTATGGGTGGTGCGGCAGGCGCTGCAATAGGCATGTTGATTTTAAAAGTATATCCCGAAGCAGGCATTACTATTCCGCTGGCTGCGTTAATTGGTATGTCGGCTATGTTTGCAGGGGCATCAAGGGCATATTTAACCAGTATTGTTTTCGCGTTAGAGGCTACTATGCAATCGCATGCTTTATTGCCGCTGTTAGGCGCTTGCACCGGTGCTTATATTGTATCCTTCTTTTTGATGGAAAACACCATCATGACCGAAAAGATAGCCCGCCGCGGCGTTGCAACACCCGACTCGTTCGAGCCGGATATCTTGCAAAAGCTAAGCGTAGCAGCAGTAATAAGCGATACAGAAACTGTAATAAATGTAAATACCACCGTATCAGAAATACGCGATTGGCTAAGTACAAGCAATACCACCGACACCAACTTTATAGTAGTAAACAACCACGGCGAATATGCCGGCACCATTAAATTGGCCGATATCTATAATAACAAGCTTGATGAAAGTTCGCCTTTACAAGATATTGTGAATACTACGTCTAATATTGCGGTTAATAATACTAATACTTTGCGCCAGGCGGTAGAGCAGATGTCGAAAATCGGCGTAGAGATACTACCGGTATTATCTGGGGACAGGGTAGTTGGCGTATTAACTTACAAGGACATTATTAACGCCTACGGCGGATATATTGAGAAAAGTGAGTTTGCCCATACCCGGATCTCATTAAAACGCCAGCGGATAAAAATGCTGATAAAGGGTAAAAGGCTGATAGATTTTAATAGTGATAATTAAATAACACGCTTTGCATCGAAGTCCCTCTCCTTTGGAGAGGGATTAGGGTGAGGCTACAACTGTAACGACTTCAAATAAGCCTGCGCATATACGCCCCAATTTTTCATAGCCGATTTTAAAGTGGCCTGGAACTGTTCTTTATTTACTGCCTTGCCTTTTTTGGGTGGCACTAAAGTGGTTGATGGTACGGTTACGTCGGTTACTTTTGTGGCAATCCAGGCAACGTTCTCGTGCGGCAGGGCAACTTGTAATATCATGCCCGGCAAACCGGTGAACGATTCGGGGCCGCCTACAACCGGTATCTGATCGGTGTAAAATGCAACTACATAAATAGAGTCTAATATTAATCCGTTAGCACGGCGGCAGGTATAGCCCAGTATGTCGCGCGTTTCGCCGGTAATTTTCCATTTAATTTTAGCGGTGCTGTCTTTCACTAAAAAGGTTTCTTCGAACACTTTTTTCTGGCTTAGCTTACTGCTGGCATTCACATCAGTATAAGTGGTGTTAAACTGCTGCGACATCGGCACATCAAACCAATTATTGGTGTTGTTATCGTCTTCGTCAACTACAGGTGTAAACAGGGTTTTATTATCACCAAACTTTAAAGTGCTTTTTGATACCTGTATCTGCGGATGATTTTTTTTGTAACCCTCGAAAGCCTTTGCGCTAAAAACGTTTTCGTCTTTACTCAAGGCAATTTCACGGTTTATGAGGGCGTAAACGTTGGTGCTTTTATCAAAGTCAATAATACCCGATTTTATAAACCGTGTAACATATTGTGCCGATGCCAGGTTGCCTGTTAAAAGCAGCAGGCCGGTTGCAATAAATAGTTTATTTTTCATAGTCTGTTATTATTTTGCTGTCGGGCCACCCATCTGGCTAAAATCCCAGGTTATGCCAAACATAAAGTAGCGTTGTATAGTGGTATAAGTGTTTTGCGAAACGCTATTGCCATAGGCATTACGGTTAAAGCCGACATTTTGGTTCAACAGGTCATTACCTGATATGGTTGCCCTAAGTGTATTTGCTTTAAAGAATGATTTACTGATGCTGGCATTAAGCAACGTCCGTTTAAGGTCGGTACTAAACGTACCTGTCGGCGCGGTGTAGGTATAGTTAACATCGCTTGATATTTTAAACTTAGCCGGCAGGTAAATGTTCATGTTGCCCCTGGTGTAAAAGCCACGGCCATTGTTGTTAACCTGTTGCTGCAGCGAGGACTTGCTTATGTTGTATGACGGGCCCGCGCTTATATAAAAATCGTATTTGTCTTTTTCGTACTTATTGATGTTGATACCACCCGAGTAATTACCGCTGTTAGCGTTGTTTAACACCCCGTTGGTGTATGAATAATTGGTATTACTACTTGCGTTTAAGTTAGCACCCATGGTTAAGCCCCAAATCCCTGTCTTACGGCCGAAGTTACCGTTAACATAGTAGCTAACCGGCATTTTGTCTTTTAAGTTTACGTATTGTATTGTGCTTTTACCGGTTTTAATATCGGTGGTGGTATTGTTAACTATCTGGTTTGAGGTGAAGTTATAGCCACCACCAAAATATAGGTATTGATTAGTTAGCACCTTGTAATCATTAAAGTATATGTTAAGATTGCTCCTAAATGATGGGGTAAGTTGTTGGTTACCTAAAAACACGTTCAATGGGTCGGTATTTTCTTTTACCGGTTGTAT
>JACMRC010000133.1 GCA_014376655.1 Mucilaginibacter sp.
AAAGATTTATCTGTTAGCGGCAAAGAAACTGCACGGATGATGTACGGCGCGCGTGGATGGTCCATGCATCACAATACCGATATATGGCGAATAACCGGCGTAGTCGACGGTGCATTTTGGGGCCTTTGGCCAACCGGCAATGCCTGGCTTTGCCAACACATTTGGGAACACTATTTATATACCGGCGATAAAGAATTCCTTAAAAAATACTACCCGGTAATGAAGGATGCCGCCACCTATTTTATAGACGTTTTGCAGGAAGATAAGGAGCACAACTGGCTGGTGGTGTCGCCATCCGTTTCCCCTGAGCATGAATACATCAACGGTAAAACACAGGTATCGGTAACCGCAGGCGCAACTATGGATAACCAATTGGTTTACGGCTTATTCACCCTGGTTGCAAGCGCGGCTGCTGATTTAAAAGTGGACAATGCTTTTCGCGATAGCGTATTAAATTACCGGAAGAGGTTGCCGCCAATGCAGGTTGGCCAATACGGGCAACTGCAGGAGTGGCTGGAAGATATGGATTCGCCTACCGATAATCACCGCCACGTATCCCATCTGTACGGGCTATTCCCGGGGAGCCAGATTTCACCGTTCCGTAATCCTGCACTATTTGCTGCGGCAAAAAATTCTATGCTGTATCGTGGCGACGTCTCTACAGGCTGGTCTATGGCCTGGAAAATTAACCTGTGGGCACGGCTGCTCGATGGTAATCACGCCTACAAATTAATCACTGACCAAATTGCTCCTGTTACTGGCAGAGGTGGAGGCACATACCCTAACTTATTCGATGCGCACCCACCCTTCCAGATAGATGGGAACTTCGGATGCACATCGGGCATAGCCGAAATGTTGCTGCAAAGCCAAGATGGTTTTATTTACCTGCTGCCGGCGCTGCCCGATGTATGGAAAAAAGGTAGTGTAAAGGGCCTGGTTGGCCGGGGCGGCTTTGTGGTGGATATGGATTGGGACCAGGGTAAAATAACGCGCCTGGTTGTTCATTCAAAAGTTGGGGGGAACCTGCGCCTCCGGCTAAATCAAACGGTAGCAAGTAACCTGCTTAAAAAAGCAAATGGCAAAAATCCAAATCTGCTTTACAGCATAACAACCATACCCGATCCTGTAATCAAACCTTTGGATAAAGACCTCAGCGTACATTTGGCCGAAAGTTCACTATATGATGTGAAAACTGAAAAAGGAAAAGCTTATACGCTGATAGGAAAATAGCTGGTAAAACACGAAAAGATTTTGCCAGATTTAAGCCTAATTTGCTATTTATATAACATACCGAATTTCTAAAAAAACAGAGGCTGTATCATAAATCATGGTACAGCCTTTTTTTTATTTGATAATGCGGCCCGAATTTGCTTGCAAGTAATTTGTTTTAATCATCTGATTTTCATATATTTATGTTATAAACGTATGAAAGATGGCACTAAAGCGACCAGTTTTCAAGCCTTATATTCAGCAGCAGATCCTTGCGCTTCCACCGACGTTGGAAGAACTGATTCCCCAGGGGCACCCTGTCCGGGTTGTAAATGAGGTGATTAACAGGCTCAATATCGAACCTTTATTAGAAGCATATAACATCAGGGGCAGCTCGAGCTATCATCCGCAGATGCTGCTAAAAGTGGTTGTTTACGGGTATGTTACCAATAACTACTCCAGCCGTAAGCTGGCTGCCGCCTGTAAAGAAAGCATTTATTTGATGTGGTTAAGCGCTATGAGTTACCCTGACCATAATACGATCAACCGTTTCAGGGGCGTCCGGCTGAAAAACGCGCTCCGCAGTGTATTCGAAGATGTGGTCAAGCTTTTAGCAGAGGAAGGGTTGCTTAGTATTGAAGAGGTCAATACCGATGGCACTAAGATCGAAGCCAATGCGAACAAATACACCTTTGTGTGGAAAAAGTCTATTGCAACCAACAAGGAAAAGATGGCTAGGCAGTTGACCGAGATCTGGACTTATGCCCAGCAAGTTGCCGCAGAGGAGGACAAGATGCCCGAGCCGCCGGACTTTACTTCCATTGACAGCGAAAAAATAAAAGCCACCGTAGATCAACTTAATGAAAAGCTGGCCGGTAAAGAGGACATCGACAAGAAAATCAAAAACAAGCTGAAGTACGTCACCAAAAATTATCCGGTAAACATCGCTAAATACGAACAGCAGGAGGCTATCCTGGAAGGAAGGAACAGCTACAGCAAAACAGATAAGGACGCTACCTTCATGCGCATGAAAGAAGATCATATGAAAAATGGCCAGTTAAAACCGGGCTATAATGTACAGATATCCACTTCCAACCAGTTCATCGTCAACTATACCATCCATTCCAACCCTACAGACACCAATACGTTAAGCACCCATTTGACACAGCACGAAGCCAGTTTCGGTAAAGCGCCGGAAGTGCTTATTGCCGATGCCGGGTACGGCTCTGAAGAAAACTACACCCTGCTTGAGCAAAAGGGAACCATCGCCTTTGTAAAGTATGGCATGTTTGATAAGGAGCAAAATGAAAACTACAACAGCAAGCACCCTTTTGCAGCAAACAAGCTTTTTTATAATCAGGAGAAAGATTGTTATATCTGCCCGATGGGCCAACAGATGAACTACATCGGGACAAGCATAAAAAGAACAAGCACCGGGTTTGAACAAACGGTAAGAAGATACCAGGCAGGAAATTGTGCTAACTGCCCGATGAACGGTGCCTGTCATAAATCAAAAGCAAACCGGATCATCGAGATCAATGAAAACCTAAACCGGCTGAAACAAAAAGCACATGAGCGATTAAACAGCGAAGAAGGGATTGAGCGGCGAAAGAAGCGCTGTTTCGACGTAGAACCTGTATTCGGTAATATCAAACAGAACCACGGCTTTAAAAGGTTTATGCTTCGTGGCAAAGAAAAAGTGGAAATAGAATGGGGTTTAGTTGCAATCGCACAAAACCTAAGAAAGAAAGCGGCCTAAAAGGCTTCTTTTTTTCCAAATTCTCATAAAAAAGGGCTCATTTAAAATCTAAAAACAATACAAAATTCAGCAGTGTCGTATTAGGTAATAAATACAGAGGCCGCATCATTTGGTTTTATGATACGGCCTCTCTTTGTATGTATTGGACCAGGCTGTTACTTGCCTCTGGCCTTGCGACGATTATTTCCAGGTATCTAGCCGCGAGGGCAATTAAAAAGAAGAAGAAATATCCAGAGTTCCATGGCTGATATATAGCATATTTATTAACTTGTACCATGAAGTTTGATTGGGACATTCGTGCTGTTATCTTAACTATTGCAGCTTTTCAAGCAATTACGGTAAGCGGGCTTCTTCTTTTTCAAAGCATAAAACAAAACTCTAAAACGTACCGGTTATTGGCTTTTTTCCTGCTTGCCATGACCGCAGTACTATCTGAACATATTGCCGGATGGTTGAATTTATATGTAGGCCAGCAACTTACCTACTTCCCCTTTGGAGAGAGTTTTTTATTTGCCCCGCTGGCCTATCTTTACGTCAAAAGTGTTACCAACTATCAATATCGATTTACTAAAAAGGACCTGTTGCATTTTCTCCCTGCCGGCATATACCTAACCGTGCACCTTTTTGTTTGGTTTCAGCCATTACAAGTAAAGCAACATTTTATCGATTTGCTTTTTAGGTACAAATGGCAAACGGCCGAAGGGTATGGCAATGCTTTCGTTTTCACCTTTTATCTCTATAAAATCATCAGGCATTTTAATGCATACTTAAAATGGCTACCAGATGAATTTTCAAACACCGAGAAATTGAAACTTACCTGGGTGCGTAATTTTATTATTTTGCTGGTGTTTTACTATATCGTATTTATTGGTTTTGGAATAGCCAGCCTTATAAATTGGTATGGATACAAAACCCAATTCTGGCTTTATCTAATGCTTGCTGTAACCATTTATTACATCAGTGCATATGGGTATGCGCATATTAACAAGTTAAAGGTTGTTTTTGATCATAACAACGCCAATCCTGTACAGTCAGCAGTTTTTGAAATGCCCAACCCCGTCACCATGGTTAAAGTTGGTTTACTGCAAACAGAGCCGGGCAAAGAAGAAGACTATGGGTTAACGTCGGCGGCTAAAGATGATCCTAATGCCACATCATTAAAATACGCTGGGCAGGCCATAAAAGAAGCTATTCTTAACCATCTGCAAAACGAACAGGTTTACCTGAATCCCGACCTGACTCTTCATCAACTTTCTGATGAGATAGGGAAACCTACCTATATCATTACCCAGGTGATTAAAAACGAGATGGGGATGAATTTTAATGACCTGATAAATAGCTATCGTGTAGATGCTGTAATCAGGAAGATAAAACAAGGGGAACATAAAACCTATTCGCTATTGGGTATTGCTTACAATTGTGGTTTTAATAGTAAAGCTACCTTTAACAGGGCCTTTAAAAAAGCTAAAAAAATGGCGCCTACGGTGTTTATAGGCAATCTTTAAACCACTGCGTATAGAAAGATCATTAATTTGAGACGTTTCAATAAAATTGAGACGGTATTAGCTGGTATCATATTTTTTTTGAGTCGTTTTGCCTTTTGTTAGTCGGCACTTTTGTAGCTCACTTAAAAGAATAAACACAATGAAACGATTAATTATTTATTTACTGGTATTGCCAATCATTTTAATTTCCTGTAAAACAGTAGGGTCTATGTCGGCAATTCAGCCAAAATCAGGCACGATCGACCTGCCAACAAAAGGCGAATTTCGCATCTGGCAAAAAACTGTGCACCCTGCATTTACAGTTACGCTTACAAATCCCTCAGCCACCCAATCCTGCGAAATTTATAAAGTAACAGAAGAGGGCAATGAAAAGTGGATAAATCCTTCTTTGCTTGCAGGCACCACGTTAACGGTAAGAATACCGGCAAACGGGCACCTGTTTATCAAAAACTTTAACCCCAATATACTTACCATAAAATACACAGTAAATTAGCCACAGGTTTCTTGTCAACAACCATTCTTATAGAAGTTGCAAGCATAACCGCTTACATCAACCACCATACCGTCTTTTACACGCTAGAAAGCGACTTTTACTTAAAAAACGTGCCGTTTTTAAAATCATATCATCGTTTAATATACGGTTGCTGTTTATCACCACATACGTTTTAAGTTGTGCGGGGGCGTATTTTGTAGGGATATTGCAATCCGACCCGTTTAACCACCAGTATAAAACGCAGAGACGCAATATTTTGCGTCTCTGAACAAAATGTAATAAAATAACAAAGGCCGGGCAACTTTGCAGTTACCCGGCCTTTTCATGCTCTGTCGACCGATGATTGCCACGTCGCCAAGCTATCAACACAACGCTGCTCTCCACAACATGGTAACGCGCTTCGTTGCTTATATTGACGTTGCGAATGTAATCCCGCGTACCTATTCCTATCGGTTTATTCCCGAGAAGCTGCTTAATGCCGGTTACGCGTCAATTGCATCATACACAACAACCTTTTCCCAAAGATGGCTGTGGGTTTTAATGAATTCCTGGTGTATAGGGTGGCTTTGGTAAGCGGCCTGAGCTTCCAAATCGGCAAAGAACATTACTTCTGATACCGCCCAGCTGTTATCCACCACGTCGCGTTTCTCGGTGCTGGCTACTACGCCTACGTGTAGTTCTTTGATATGCTCTATCTTGCCAAGCGATTTTACGCCGGCCACCAGCATATCGCGATCCTCTTTAGAATTGGGGTTCTTTAACCAAAAAAGTGCATGGTGCACCACATGATATTTGTTTGTCATATTTGTTAAGGGTAATGCTTGGGCAACGGCCACACCTGCGGCCATTGTTGCTGCGGTTGCTATAAATTTCCTGCGGTTAGTTTTCACGAGGAGTTAAATTAGTCTTCTTTTCTAATATATACAAAAGCCATCAAATTGTCTAATTGGCGGAATGGGGCCAGGCTATACTCGCAAATTTCTTCCACGCTTTCTGCTTCGTGATATACATCTGCATAAATCTCGGCGCCTATAATACCTA
>JACMRC010000134.1 GCA_014376655.1 Mucilaginibacter sp.
CCCGGCGATAACTGCTGAATAATATTCATCAGATCCTTAACACCCATATTTGCCATCGCGGCCGGGTTTACTGATGGTTCGTTACTTAAATCGGTAACATCCATTATCTGTACCATTTTATGGTGCTTACGATAATATTCTATCGAGCTATGTACCATTATCCTTCTCACCCATCCTTCAAAAGCACCGTCGCCACGGTAATCATCCAGTTTTTTAAATACTTTCATAAACCCGTTCTGCAACATATCCTCTGCCTCCATTTTATCAACTGCGTAACGCATGCAAACACCCAGCATTTTAGCCGCAAACTGTTTATACAACATCTCCTGCGCTTTGCGTTCACCTGCCTTACAGCGGGTTATAAGTTCATTAATTGTATAAGTAGGTTTCAATAACATCATTTAAAGGTAAGATGATACTTAGTAGCAAATGGTTGCATGGAGTTACAAATATTTTTTAATTAGGTGCAAATCAATGGTAAATACGCTTAATACATAGCTAATATTGAAGATATTACATTGATATAAATATTTTTATCTTAGCCCGGCGATAATCCCCATTGCTACAAAACCATTATAAACATGAACTCAATTAAGAAGATAGTCCCTGTTATTTTATTAGCTGCGAATATTTTTACTGCAAATGCACAAACCATAGTAGCTGTCGAATCGCAAAAAAACGCGCTGGTATTACAAATTACACCTAAAAAACAACTCAACGCATTATACTTTGGCAGCAAATTGGCCAACCCAACCGAGTATGCAGCAATAGCTAAACAATATCGCTATATTTCTTCTACCGGCGAAGCCAACCAGGCTTATTCAACCTCGGGCAGTACTAATATTTTAGAACCTGCGCTAGCCGTTACCCATGCTGATGGTAACAGGTCATTATCATTAAAATATGTTGATCATAACACAACCAAAATTAGTGACAATATTACCCTGGTAAGCATTAACCTGCGCGACTCTGTTTATAATTTCGAGGTGACGTTAAACTACCAGACTTATATTAAAGAAAACGTAACCGAGCAGTGGACCGTAATTAAACATCACGAAAAAAAGGACGTTGTTTTAAATAAGTATGCCTCGGCTAATTTATATCTGCAATCAGGTGGTTATTGGTTAAACCACTACCACGGCGAGTGGGCGCAGGAAATGAAACCTGAGGAAGAAAAACTATCGCATGGCATAAAAACCCTGGATAGCAAATTAGGTACCCGTGCTGATCTGTTTCAACCACCGGTATTTATGGTATCGCTTAACAAACCTGCTACGGAAGATGAAGGCGAAGTGTTATATGGAAACTTAGAGTGGAGCGGTAACTATAAGATTGATTTCGAAGTTGATCCTAACAACAACCTTCGCTTAATTGCAGGTATTAACAACCACGCGTCCGACTACACACTTAAACCGAATACCGAATTTGTTACGCCTAAGTTTGTTTACATACTAAGCGACAAAGGTAAAGGCGAAGCAAGTCGCAGTCTGCAAAGTTGGGCACGTAAATATAAAATTGCCGATGGTGAGGGTCCGCGTTTGACGCTATTGAACAACTGGGAGTCGACCTATTTTGATTTTAACGAACCGAAGCTTGCCGAACTATTAAAAACCACCAAAAGTTTAGGTGTCGATCTGTTTTTATTGGATGATGGCTGGTTTGGTAACAAGTACCCGCGTAACGGCGATAAATCTGGCCTGGGCGATTGGGATGTGACCAAAACCAAGTTACCAAACGGCATTGCTTATTTAACTAAAACCGCCGCAGAGGCCGGTGTAAAATTCGGCATCTGGATTGAGCCTGAAATGGTTAACCCTAAAAGCGAGCTATATGAAAAGCACCCGGATTGGGTAGTTAAACAACCGCAACGCCCAGAGTATTACATGCGTAACCAGTTGGTGCTTGACCTTACCAATCCTAAAGTACAGGATTTTGTATATAATATTGTTGATGACCTGTTCACCAAAAACCCTACGCTTGCCTATATTAAATGGGATTGTAACTCGGTTATATTTAATGCTAACTCTGCTACCATAGCCCACCAGGGTAATTTTTATACCGATTATGTATTTGGCTTATATAAAGTACTGGAGCGTATAAGAGCCAAGTATCCAAAAGTACCGTTGATGCTATGCTCAGGCGGTGGTGGCAGGGTTGATTATGGCGCGTTAAAATACTTTACCGAGTTTTGGGATAGTGATAATACCGATCCGTTGGAGCGCGTGTTTATCCAGTGGGAGTACTCTTACTTCTACCCTGCACTAACCAACTCAAACCATGTTACTGATTGGGGTAAACAACCTATTAAGTTCCGCACTGATGTTGCTATGATGGGTAAATTAGGCTTTGATATCGTTGTAACTAAATTAAAACCAGAAGAGTTAACTTATGCCCAAGGTGCAGTTAACCTTTACAAAGAATATTCGGAAGCTATATGGCACGGCGACCAATACCGCCTACAGGACCCTTGGAAAAATGATGTAGCATCTGTAATGTATGTCGACCCTAACCAAAGTAAAGCCATAATGTTTAACTATTTGGTGAGCAATCGCTACCGATCGGGCACTATCAGGCCTATTGTTTTAAAAGGTTTGCAGGCTGATAAAATGTATACCGTAAAAGAAGTTAACCTGATGCCGGGGCAGCGTTCATCAATACCGGGTGGCACCTACTCGGGTAAGTTTTTAATGACGGTTGGGATTAATCCCGTGGTTGGCGCAGGTGATAGGGCGAGTGTGATTGTTAGTATTGAGGAGAAGAAATAGGCGTTTAAAGCTATTGATAATAATATATGCCAAAGATTTTTGAATACCTAGGTATCATACTTTTCTTTTATTCCAATGAGCATGAACCAATTCATGTTCATGCTACGCATGGGGAATTTGAGAGCAAAGCCGAATTTTACATTATAAATGGCAAAGTGTCAGAAATAAGAATTAAATTAGTGAAAGATAGAAAACCCTTAAAAGGTAGTAAGCTAAAAGATTTTGAAAAATTCTTGGAAGCTTATGCCAACAAAATAGTTGAAAAGTGGGTTGATTACTTTGTCTATCACAAAGATGTTGAATTTGAAAAGATCAATAAATTGAAATGAAAATTATCAAAGACTATAACGAAACCGAAGTTGTTGATGTAATAGAAATTACAGAGGCGAATCTCGTTAACGATTATGCAATTAAAATTTCTTTTAATGATGGGAGTACACAGGTAGTAGATTTCAAGCCTTTTTTGTCTAAGGCACTACATCCCTCTATTTCAAAATATTTAGACACTTCTCTTTTCAGAGAGTTCAAAGTCATTAATGGAAATTTGAATTGGAACGATTATGATTTAATTTTTCCAATTCATGATCTATATGAAGGAAAAATAGGATAATCTATTTATTCTCTCTAAACCGTTTATAGACCTTCACCGCCATCATTAAAATGATAGAAAAAGCAATTATCCCCACCACACCAAAGATCCAATTCATCGAGTTTTTAAGAACTACAAGAAAAACTATCGCGAACAACATCAACGTAGCCAGCTCATTCCACAAACGCAATTGGGTCGAGGTCCATTTGTAGATACCTTTACGCATTTGGTTCATTTTACTTTGGCAGATAAAATGGTAGGCTATTAACCCCACAACAAACAGCAATTTAATATGCATCCACCCAAAATGCAGCCAGGCAGGCATTAAGCAAAGCATGGTAATACCGGCAGCTAATACCAGGTACATTGATGGTGTCGCGATGATCCACCACAACTTTTTCTCCATTACTTCAAACTGTTCTGAAAGGATAGTGCGGGCAGGCTCGGGTTTTTCCTGCGCTTCGGTATGGTAAATAAACAGGCGCACCATGTAAAACAACCCCGCCATCCAGCAGATTACAAATATGATGTGTATGGCAAGAATATAATTGTACACCAATTTTCACGAATTATATCGAATTACACGAATTTATACGAATTGGTGTAATTCGCCTCAATTCGTGTAATTCATGTTAATACTTGTACTCTTTTATCACCTCAACCGCATACTTCACATTATCAAAAGGGATATCAGGCATAATGCCGTGGCCCAGGTTAACTATGAAGCCGTTCTCGCCTTTCATACGGTCGAACAGGCGGTAAATGCGTTCTTTAATCACCTTCTTATCAGCATACAAAATATGCGGATCAAGGTTGCCCTGTACGGCCATGCTTTGCGGTAAACGTTTTTTAATATCTAACAGGTCAACGTTCCAGTCGATAGAGATAACATCAGGCTTAGCCTCGGCCATTAGTGGCGCGAAAACCGAACTGCCTTTACAGAAGGATATAACCGGAATATCTTTGCGATTTAATTTGCTGATGATCTCGGTAATATAACGGTGCGAAAACTCTTTGTAGTCATCCCACGCCAACGCTTGTGCCCAGCTATCAAAGATCTGTACCGCATTTACACCGGCAGCTATCTGCAGGTTCAGGTAATCTGCAGTAACTGTAGCTATTTTTGACAGCAACTGATGCGCCATTTCCGGCTCATTATGCAGCATCAATTTGGTCAGCTT
Source organism: Mucilaginibacter sp. (assembly GCA_014376655.1). Classification (GTDB taxonomy): domain Bacteria; phylum Bacteroidota; class Bacteroidia; order Sphingobacteriales; family Sphingobacteriaceae; genus Mucilaginibacter. The sequence goes on from JACMRC010000134.1 coordinate 4,536, forward strand.
AAAATCTTTTGATGATCCGCCTTCAACCAAATAGCTCATTACGGTAAACGGCGCGCCTGCAAAACCAATCAGCGGGATGCTTCCATTCAAACGTTGCTGAATAACCTTTATCGCGTCGGCAACATATTGAAGTTCGCCAAGGCAATCAGTATTAAGGTTATCAATATCTTTTTGGGTACGTACCGGATTGGCAAACTTAGGGCCTATGTTTTGGGTAAAACTTAAGTCGCCGCCCATCGCTTCGCCTGTTACCAGGATGTCCGAAAATAAGATCGCGGCATCAATACCTAACAGGCCAACGGGCAACATGGTAACTTCGGCAGCTATCTCTGGGGTTTTACACATCTCCAGGAACGAATATTTATTCTTAATCTCCCAGTACTGCGGCATAAAACGACCAGCCTGGCGCATCATCCATACAGGTGGGCGC
>JACMRC010000135.1 GCA_014376655.1 Mucilaginibacter sp.
AACAATGGTTGCTTCCGATTCTGGAATACGTCTATTTAATTCGGGCGTGCCGCATCCGCGGGGGTATGGCAGCAATGCACGCGTATTAGCCTACTATGTGCGCGAAAAGAACCTGATCCGCCTGGAAGATGCTATCCGCAAAATGACCTCCCTGCCGGCGCAAAAGTTCAACCTTACTAATCGTGGGTTATTACAGGGTGGCAAATATGCCGATATCGTAATTTTTGATGCCGCCACCGTACAGGACCAATCAACTTTTGAACACCCAAATGCTTATTCGACAGGTTTTAAATATGTTTTGGTAAACGGCCAGCTAACTGTTGATAATTTTAAACACATAGGTACCAGAAAAGGTGTTATTTTGCATGGCGCAGGTTATATAGCAAACAAATAAGCAATCCTGCGTTATATCAATTGATCAAATAATTAATAAATGAAAAATATATTTCTATCAACAGTATTATTGCTGTCATCGTTGGGGTTATTCTCTAACTGCAACCAATCAAATGGAAGCAAAAAAACAACCGGCATTGCGGCAACTGCTGCTAAACCGGGTGCAGAGGCCGAACCTGCCGATACCACCACCATCGTAAAAAACAATTATCCTCCAATAGATAAGAAACAATACGATTCGTTGATGAAACGTATGGCCCATGGCGATACAACCGGCAAATGGCCCGTTAAAAACGCGCCGTATCCATTGCCGGGTGCAATTTTTCCGTATAAAAGGGTTATTGCTTATTATGGTAACCTTTACTCTAAAAAGATGGGCATTTTAGGTGAGCTGCCTCCCAGAGAAATGCTTGCTAAGTTAAAAGGCGAATTAAAAGCCTGGCAGCGTGCCGATCCGTCAATGCCGGTACAACCAGCATTACATTATATTGCAGTAGTAGCGCAAGGCGATGGCGGGAAAGATGGTAAATACAGGTACCGCATGCCGTTTAAACAAATTGACAGCGTTTTAGCTATCGCCAAAAAAATAAACGCGTTGGTGTTTTTAGATGTGCAGGTATCTTTAAGTAATATCCAAACAGAGCTGCCTTTGTTAGAGAAATACCTTATAATGCCACATGTGCATTTTGGTATGGACCCTGAGTTTTCTATGAAAGATGGTTCAAAACCAGGCAAAAAAATTGGAACTTATGATGCCAGCGATATCAATTTTGCATCTGGTTATTTAGCCGGATTAGTTAAAAAGCACGGCTTGCCGCCAAAGGTATTAATTGTACACCGTTTCACTAAAAAGATGGTAACCAATTACCAAAATATTAAGCTACGCCCTGAAGTACAGGTAGTAATGGACATGGATGGCTGGGGCGAGCCTGATTTGAAAGAAGGAACATGGCGCTACTTTATACATAACGAGCCGGTACAGTTTGCAGGCTTTAAGTTATTTTATAAAAACGATATCAAAAAAGCACCGCACCACATGTTAACACCGGAAGAAGTTTTGAAAAAGAAACCATACCCGATGTATATACAGTATCAATAACAGCACTCTAAATCTCCCGCCAGTAGGCGGAGAGACTTAAAAACAAATGAGGCTGTATCATAAGTCATTTTTTGACCAAGGGCGCCAAATTAAATTCTAACGCTTATAAACTTTAAGCAGAGAGGGGCGATTTTCAATTGAAAATCGCCCCTTTTTTATGTTATTCTTGCTTTTGAAAGAGGGTGGCAAAATTTCATTCTGTTTCTCTATTACCATTTTGACTTATGATACAGCCTCTTTTTGTTATACGCTTTAAAGTACCCCCTTTAGGGGGCGGAGGGGGCTTACACCGTAGGCACCGCCGTAAATACGCTCTTATAGTATTTAATGTAACCAATACATAAAAACACATTCAACACAATTACACCTATACCTATTGGTGCACCAGCCGGCGCTAAAATAGTATGGAATAAGAAAATGTTAAAACTTATAGGCAACAACACCAACAAGAAAAACGCCGTGTAACGGTTTAATAACAGAAACAGGCCACTTAAAATTTCAAGCACCTTCATGTACTGGAAAAAATAACCCGAACCCCAAAGTCCACCAGAAAAAGCCATGGCTTCTTTGCTCATAGGCGGAGAGGTCATGTGTAAAACCTGTGGGAAGAAAAAATTCAGTCCAAACACTACGAAGATTAGTCCCAGTAAGATCCGGGCAATTAATAATGCAATTTTCATAATTTGTGAGTTTTAAAAGATTAACTAATAAGGCACGAATAAGTTTCATTAAAATACAAGTTTAAACATGTATTTTTAAACTAAAGTGTCATACCTTCGTTATATTAATTGATCTGATCCTTCATGAAAAAACTACTTTTATTAACCATATCACTATTTATATTTCTTACATCAAACGCACAAAATGCACCATTATCTATTGCTAATGGTGGCAAAGTATGGTCTTCATTATATCAGCAGCGCGCTGCCGAGTACAAAGCTTTATGCTTCCAGGCATATAACCTGGCTAAACTGCGTTTGGATGAAGCGCTTAAACACAAAAGCAAAAAGCCGTTAGCTGTTGTTACCGATATTGATGAAACATTATTAGATAATAGTCCGCAAGACGCGGTGCGTGCCATTAACAATCAGGAGTTTGATCTACAAGCCTGGAAACAATGGACCGCCAAAGGGATAGCCGATACCGTACCGGGCGCACCATCGTTTTTTAAATACGCTGCATCAAAAGGCGTGGCCGTGTTTTACATCACCAACAGGGATGAAGACGAGCGCGAGGGCACCACTAAAAACTTAAAATTATATAACCTGCCTTTTGCAGATGCTACGCATATCATCCTAAAACAAACCGTATCGAGCAAAGAGGCCCGCCGCCAACAGGTATTGGCAAAGTATAATATTGTGCTGCTTTGTGGCGATAATTTGCCGGATTTTGACGCTTTATACGATAATAAATCCAACGAAGAAAATCGCATGGCTACTACCGAGAAGTTGAGAAAGCAATTCGGCAGTAAGTATATTGTAATACCCAACCCAAGTTATGGCGATTTTGAGAACGCCATATTTAAGTTTAATTATAAGCTAACTGGCGCGCAAAAAGATTCAGTGATACGATCTTTGATAAAGTTAGACAAGTAAATGCATTATGCTTGAATAAGAACATGTCTATACATCTGTTACATTAAGTTTTTGTTAACTCATAGTTTTCCAATAAATCATTGTGTAGTTTTGGGTTTACCCCTTTTAACTCATGAAACATAAATTACTTTTTGCAGCCATCGTAGCATCAGCCCTAAACGTACATGCACAGGTGCCGGGCAAAATTTCACAAACCGGGCAGGTACTTTTACCTAATGGCTGGAAGCTTAGCCCTACGGGTACATCCATGCCTCTGGGCGATCTGCCGCTAAACATCCAGCTTTCATCATCGGGCAAAATATTGGCCGTTACCAATAACGGGCAAAGCACGCAATCTATCCAGTTAATTGACCCTGTAAATGAGAAACTGATTGACGAAAAAGAAATTGGCAAACTGTGGTACGGCCTTGCTTTTAGCAAAGACGATAAACATTTATATGCATCGGGTGGTAATGATAACTGGATCATTGATTTCGACATAAAAAACAACAAGCTGGTACCTGTTGATACTATAAAACTGGCACCAACGCCCTACCCTAAATCAAAAGTTTGCGCTACGGGGATAGCTGTTAATAAAAGCAACACCCTGCTTTATACCGTTACCAAAGAGGATAATAGCTTATACATCGTCGACCTGGTTACCCGGGCCATTAAATCAAAAGTAAAACTGGCTGCCGAGGCTTATAGCTGCATCTTATCGCCCGATGAAAAAACGCTTTATATCTCTGTATGGAACGGTGGCGAACTTGCTATGTATAATACAGTTACCGGTAACTTAACAACCTTGCCGGTTGGCAGTCACCCTAATGAATTGCTATTAAACAAAAAAGGCACCCGTTTATTTGTAGCTAACGCTAATGATAATTCGGTATCCATCATTAATACCGCTACGGGCAAGGTAACAGAAATAGTTTCTACATCGCTATTCCCTACTAAATTAACCGGCTCAACTACCAATGGCTTAGCCCTATCAGCAAACGAAAAAACGCTTTACATAGCCAATGCGGACAATAACTGTTTGGCCGTTTTTGATGTAAGCATTCCGGGCAGCAGCCAAAGCCGTGGTTTTATCCCGGTGGGTTGGTACCCTACTAATGTTAAAGTATTGGGTAATAAAATCCTGGTAAGTAACGGTAAAGGTTTTACATCAATGGCTAACCCGCAAGGGCCAATGCCTATTAAAAAGGCTGATAATAGCGGCGTACACATGGGCGCTACCAATACTAAAGAGCAATATATTGGTGGTTTGTTTAAAGGCACTTTATCATTCATTAATACACCAACACCCAATGAGCAAAAAGTATTTACCAAACAGGTTTATGCTAATACGCCTTATAATGACAAGGTAGAGAAAATGGCTAAAGGCGAAGCCGGCAATCCTATTCCGCGTAGTAAGGCAGATAAATCGCCTATTAAACATGTGTTTTATATTATCAAAGAAAACCGCACTTACGACCAGGTTTTAGGCGATATGACTAAAGGTAACGGTGATACATCGCTTTGTATCTTCGGGCAAAAAGTTACGCCCAATCTGCATGCAATGGCTAACGACTTTGTGCTGGCCGATAATTTTTATGTAGATGCCGAAGTAAGCGCCGACGGGCACAACTGGAGCATGGCAGCTTACGCTACCGACTATATTGAAAAAACCTGGCCAACCAGCTACGGCGGTCGTGGTGGCGATTACGGTGGCGAAGGCGTGCGTACCGCTAACGACCCACGCGACGGTTTTATATGGGACTATTGCAACAGGGCCGGTGTAAGCTACCGTAGTTACGGTGAGTTTGCAGCCTACGGAAAATCAACCATTAAAGCCTTGCAGGGCCACATGTGTGTGCAAACCCCGGGCTTTACTTTAAATATTACCGACAGGTTCCGTGAAAAAGTATGGGCGCATGATTTTGATTCGTTGGTAAGCGTAAATGATGTACCTAAGTTAAGTATCATCCGTATGGGTAATGACCATACCAGTGGGCAGCGTAAAGGTGCCATATCGCCAATTGCTGCTGTTGCAGATAACGACCAGGGCGTAGGCATGTTATTAGAACATCTTTCACACAGCCCTATCTGGAAAGAGTCTGTAGTAATTGTTTTGGAGGATGATGCCCAAAACGGATCAGACCATGTAGATGCACACCGCTCGCCGGTTTATCTTGCCAGCCCTTACGTAAAACGCAATGCGATTGTGCATGGCATGTACTCAACATCGGGCGTATTACGCACCATCGAACTGATATTGGGCTTGCCGCCAATGAGCCAGTATGATGCTGCTGCCGTACCTTTGTATGATTGCTTTACAACAACTCCTGATTTTACGCCTTACACTTTAAGGGCGCCGGAAGTTGACGTAGAGAAAAGAAACATAGCTGTAAACAAAAGCAGTAAGATATCTGACACATTTAACCTGGCTGATGAAGATAAAGTGCCTGATTTGTTATTGAACGAAGTAATTTGGAAGTATGTTAAGGGCGAAGACTCTGTAATGCCTGCACCCAGACGCAGCGCATTTGTAATTCTTGAACCAAAAAAGAAGGATGACGACGATTAAGTTTTATTGGATTAATTACTAAAATTAAAACCCGGGGAATCGTGTTTAAAATATTGAAAATAGTCAAGCAAGTTAAAGTTGCCAATTAGCCGGGGCATTTTATTTTTGCTGTATTTTTTTTACCTTTGTATAAAGCCAAACACGTGCTCTTTCAAGGCGGCCTGTTTTTTGACGTGTCAATTCAGACTAAAAGCGCATAAATTCCATTTTTCCATATTAACATATTAATTTTCAGATATTTAAGTTGAAAACAGCACTGTGAAATCGTGTGATACGCTGTGATATAGCGTGAAATCGTGTGATAATGATGTGATACAGTGTGATTGGATGTGATATAGTGTAATATTAATGTGGTAAAACGGTTTCAAACGTCGTCAGGGAGGCTCTTGAAATCATACCCACTATGTAATTCCTGTGATCTCAATATCTTCTGCGACAGCTCCTGGAGAATCTAACAACAGCAAAAGGTAAAGTAAAACGATTTCCCCGATTTAAAACCAGTATGGTTGATAATTGTTAACTTTAACATATCAATTGATAAGCCATGACAATTATAGAGAACCATCTTTTTAAAGTAGCTATTCGTAACAAGGGAGGTGAGTTAACTTCTTTTTTTAATAAAACCACGGGGGTTGAGCATTTATGGCAAGCCGAAGAGGCATGGCCCTGGTATGCGCCAAACCTGTTCCCGATAGTTGGGCAGTTGATAAATGATGAGTTATTGGTTGATGGCAATACTTATGAATTACCTCGTCATGGTTTTAACCGTACGTCCGAATTATTGCTGATCAAGTCTGACGATCAGTCGGCATGGTTCTCTTTGCCTTATTGTGAAAAGACGTTAGCTAAGTATCCTTACAAATTTGATTTTCAGATCCATTATGACCTGGTAGATGACGCGCTGCGTGTAACTTACAAGGTTATTAACTTAGATAAAAAAACCATCTACTTTTCGGTTGGTGCGCACCCTGCGTTTAATGTACCGTTTAACAAAGGCGAGAAACACGAGGATTACTATATAGAATTTGAAGTAGATGAAAAGTTAGAAACACACTTACTATCGCCCGATGGAACCTTTAACGGCGAAACCGAACCTGTAGCTACTAAAAAAGGCAAGCTGTTTTTAACCCGCGAGCTATTTGCTAAAGATGCGTTGGTATTCAAAAATTTAAAATCAAGGGTGGTAACAATTGGAAGCACACAGCATGATGAAACAATTACGGTAGAGTTTCCACACTTTAATTACCTGGGGCTTTGGAATAAACCAGGGGCCGATTTTGTTTGCATTGAACCATGGCTGGGTTGCGCAGATAACACGGGTAAACATGTTGATATCAGCAAAAAAGAAGCTATCCAAAAATTAGGCATCGGCCATGTGTTTGAAGCTGCTTTTTTTGTGAGTATGTAATACGAAGTTTAAAGACTTACGAAGTTTTATAAACTTCGTAAGTCTAATTCTCTTTAAAACAACCCCAACTGCCCTTTATCATCTATCTCAATATCATCCGGGTTGGTGATTTCGAAATCTATTTTTTTTGCGGGTGATTCCACCGATGGATTTGATGATTCCACAGATTTCTCCGGTTCGGCTGTTGGTGTTTCCGGCTTTTCAACTATCGGTTCAATTTTTGGTTGTTCAACTGGTTTCGCTGCCGCTGGCTTAGCCACCTCTTTTTCAGCCTTAGGCAATTCAGCCTTTAATTCCGGTTCTTCAACTACTATGTCTTGTCCTTCCTCTATTTCTACCGAATCATCATCTACATCCACCACTTCTTCTTCAATATCATCCGCTACTAATTCCTCAACCGGGTTGTTTTCAGCTATAAGTTTAACTGCTTCAATCAAGTGTTGCGAAACGCGGTTACCCATTGCCTTCATTCCCTTAACATCAATTACCTCAGCCAAATTAAGCTCAATAGTCTCGGGAGTTTTGGTAGCACCTTTTAGTTGTTCTACTTCGACAATTGGCCCTGCCGCACTTGATATCAGCGTCATTTTCGACCCAGGCTCATCACTGATAATGCTGGTTTCTTTACCTATTACAGTGTTCTCGAACACGAAACGTTTAACCAGGTAATTTTTAGATTTACCATCATAATGCACAACCGAATAAACCTTCTCAGGGTTATACTTTTCTATGATAGTCATCTTATCATCGAAGTGATTATTGAGGTCGAAGCTGGTTAGCTCGTAAACACCATTGGTAAATACGGTTAAGATGCGGTCGTCGCCATCAAACTCGCCCAGGTATTTACCACGCGCGTCCACATTAAGGCGTTTTAAGATCTCATCATACCAGATCTTACGGCCGGCAAGGGTAGAGATCCCTTTGCTTTTTAATATGATCTTTTTAACCGGGTACTTCGTAATGATATTACCCATTGATGCACGGCCTTTTATAGCCAGCAACGCAAAGTCCTCATCAAACTGCAGTTTCTTTAATTTTTGATGCGGTTTTAACTGAACATTCACCACCTCAGCCTCCCCGTTTGGATTGGCAGAGAAGTACAGCACCCGCGAACCCTTGCTACCTTTAGTCAAATCATATTCCTTATCGCGGGTTACGCCGGTTACAGCAAAACGTTTAACATAGCTCACGCCACTTTGCCCGTCTTTATAAATCATATTATAAACGGTGCGCTCGTCGTTCTTTTTAAATACGGCTACATGCAGGATATCCTTACCCACAAACACTTTTTCCTGTACCTTGGTTATAATACACTTGCCATCCTCGCGGAAAACTATGATCTCGTCAATATCAGAGCAATCGCCCACAAAGGTTACAGCTTCGTCTCTTTTTAATCCGGAGCCGATAAAACCATCTGTTTTGTTAACGTATAACTTAATATTGGCCAATGCCACCTGCGATGCATCCACCTTATCGAACGTACGCAGTTCGGTTTTGCGTTCGCGGTCTTTACCGTATTTAGCTTTTAGTTTCTCGAACCAGTCGATGGTATATTCGGTTAAATGTTTCAGGTGATTTTTAACCGTCTTTATTTCGTTCTCCAGGTTTTTGATCTGCTCGTCCGTTTTCTTAAAGTCGAAACGGGTAATGCTGCTCATCGGTTTGTCTATCAGCTTACGGTAATCCTCGGCCACAATAGGGCGATAGAACAGCGCCAGGAATGGCTCGAATAAACGATTTAAAACAACCAGCACCTCCTCAAAAGTACCCGATGTTTCATAGTCAGGATGCTTGTACATCCCTTCCTGGATAAATATTTTAAGTAACGAGCTGAAGAAGATCTTCTCCATCAATTCCTTCAGCTTTATCTGTAGTTCCTGCTTTAAAAGCTCTCTGGTAAAATGCGTACTCTCGGTAAGCATGTCGTTCACGCTCATAAAGCGCGGCTTATCATCCTGGATGATACAGGTATTTGGCGATATAGAAACCTCGCAATCGGTAAAAGCATATAAAGCATCAATAGTCACATCAGGCGAGATACCGGGCGCTAAGTGAATAACGATCTCTACATTTTGAGCTGTATTATCTTCTATCTTTTTTATTTTGATCTTACCCTTATCATTGGCAGATATTACACTGTCAATTAAACCACCTGTGGTAGTTGTAAAAGGTATTTCGGTAATAACCAAAGTCTTTTTATCGCGCTCTAAAATTTTCGCGCGTACACGTACACGCCCGCCTCGCTGCCCCTCGTTATAAGCCGAAGCATCGGCCATACCGCCGGTAGGGAAATCGGGCAATAAGTTTGGCCTTTGCCCATTTAATACAGCAACAGACGCATCCAATAGTTCAATAAAATTATGCGGCAATATCTTAGTGGCTAAACCCACGGCAATACCCTCGGCCCCTTGTGCCAATAGCAGCGGGAACTTAACAGGTAAAGTTATAGGCTCTTTATTACGGCCATCATAACTGGCCTGCCAAATGGTGGTATCGGGATTAAAAACAACTTCTAAAGCAAATTTTGATAAGCGTGCCTCAATATAACGCGGAGCAGCTGCCGAGTCGCCGGTTACAGGGTCGCCCCAGTTGCCCTGGCAATCAATCAACAGGTTTTTCTGGCCTATCTGCACCATGGCATCACCAATTGAAGCATCACCATGCGGGTGATATTTCATGGTGTTACCAATAACGTTGGCGGCTTTATTAAAGCGCCCATCGTCCATCTCTTTCAGCGAGTGAAGGATACGGCGCTGTACAGGTTTTAGACCATCATTTATATGCGGAACGGCACGGTCAAGGATTACATACGACGCATAGTCAAGGAACCAGTTTTCGTACAACCCATCAAGCGATGTGACGTTATGTATTTTATCTTCGTTATTGTTAGCAGGTACGTTGTCTTCGTGTAAATCTTCACTCATTAGTCACTAAAAAATTTGGATGGATAAATATAGGTTAATGTGCAGATATGCGGATGTGCAGATATGCAGATTTTATGCACATTTGACTGTTTATAAACGCAGCCACGACAAATGAATGTTACCGCCAGCAGCATAAATAATTTAAACATATAAGTTGTTTAATAATTTAAATGCCTAACTTACAATAAGTTATTCACACAAAAACCCCAACAAAAAATGAAAAAAGCCTACTTATTACTGGCCAGCGTTTTGTTATTCGCGGCTTGCAAATCAACACCTTCAACAGAAACCGCCGCATCAACGGCCGCACCTGCTTATCCTTACAAAATTAAAAACCCTGACAACTGGCTAATTGACACAAGCCATACCAATACCATGGTGGCTTTAAATGCATTAAAATCATACGAGACGATGGATACCGTTTTAATGAAAAAATGCTTTGCCGATAGCCTAACTTTTAAATATGATGGCGGCATTTTTAAAGGCTCGATAGGCCAATTGATAAAAAATATAGGATCGATGGGCACTACGATGAAAAATGTTAAACTGGATGTTAAAGATTGGGAGGCTGTTGTAAGTAAAGACAAAAAAGAAGAATGGGTAACAATTTGGTACACTCAACATTGGACAGACGAAAAAGGTAAAGCAGATTCAGTTGAATACATCAATGACATGGCATTGAAAGGTGGAAAAATCTTCAAATTTGATGAATACATACGCCATTTTAAAATGCCTGGTAAATAAACATTAATTGAGAAACTTACGGAGTTTGAGAAGCTTCGTAAGTTTTCTATTCAGCCAATTGCTTTGAATTAAAATTTAGTAAATTTGTTATTATGACAACCATTACAGTTGAAATACAAAAAGAAACAGACCTACCTGCATTACAGGCTGTGTTGAACAATATGGGATTAAAGTACCAAGTGGAGGAAGATGATGATTGGGGCGATATCCCTGAAGCTGCTATTGAAGGTATTAAAGCCGGTTTAGCTGATATTGAAGCAGGACGAACACACACGCATGAGTATGTTATGGCTGAAATGAGCAAAAAAATTGAGCAGTTCCGAAAAAATAATGCCCGATAGAAAGCTTAAATGGTCTGAAAGGGCTTTAGAAGAAAACAGAATACTTGTAGATTATTTATTAAACGAATGGGGCGCAGAAATAACCCAACGCGTTACGGACGAAATAGATCAAACCGTAATCCGAATACAAAATAATCCTGAGCATTTCCAAATAGTCAAAAAAAGTAAAAACATTCGTCGATGTGTAGCGTCTCCGCAAACATCGATTTATTTCAAAGTTAGTAACAATGCGATAGAGATTATTACACTTTTTGACAACAGGCAAAACCCTAAAAAGCGAAAACTTTAATTACTCCCTCCGCATATCCCTTATCATCACATTATAATCCCATTTACGCAGCATTGCGTTTACGGTATTAACAATTCGTTTGGCGCGGGTCTCATCCGTTTTAGCGCTTTCTATCCATTTAATAAAATAGTTGCGGTGCGACATAGCCAGCGTTTCAAACTGCGTTTGTGCCTCAGGGTCAAAGTCAAAACAATCCTGCAAGTCGGCCGGAACTTCTACTTTAAAACCTTTGTGTTCTTCCAGTTTAATTGTCACCATCGCGCCTGATTCTTTACGGATAGCTTTCCTTATTTCGGCCTTTAAAGGCATAATAAATTTGCCATCGCCCATGGGCATTAATGCAAAGCCGCTGATAGGAAATGAGTCGACAAAACCACGCACACGGAACGCTTTTTTGTTGCCGGGTTTCATTTTCTGCGCCAAATCTGCCGGGATTTCAACATATCGCCAACCGGTTTTTTCGCCCATCTCGCCAAACTGTAAAATCATGGTTTTGAACTCAATCATGCTATAAATATCTTATAAAGATGCGGCTTATAAAAACAGTGAAGATGTTAAAATTTTGTTAAATGTATAATAAATAATTTTTTTCTTGTAACGTTTCGATATGTGCTGATGTCTTATGGATATATAAATTAATTAATAACCTTAAGTACAAATATTATGAAAACTTTAAAATCAATCGTGTTAGGTTTAGCACTTTTAGTGGTTAGCACTGTTGCTAATGCTACTAATAAACCAGCTGGTGCATTAACTAAAAATGACGTATTAAATATCTACATCAACGCTATTGTACATGGCAAAGTTGACGGCCTTGAAAACATTCTTGCCGACGATGTGAAATTTACCATGTACCGTGGTTCGAACGAAGTTAACTTAAACAAAAAGAGCATCCTTGCGTCTTTCAAAGCATCAGAAAATGTTGAACAAGGCTGCACAACAACTACCACTGTTTTAGACGAAACAAAAAGCAGCATGGTAGTTAAAGTTATAATGAACTACGATGGTTATACACGCGCTAACCTGGTAACAATTTCATTAAACAGTGCTGATTTTAAGATCACTAAGATCGAAGCACAAACTCCACAATCTTAATTTAGTTTAGTTTTGTTTATAGTTTAGGGCTCCTGTTTACAGGGGCCCTTCTTTTTTATGATAGTCTCTCCTCGAAAAATAAGAAAGGTAAAAACGATTCTATCCCATTTGTTACCCAAACCGGCCCCTGGCCAACAAATAGTATAACTTTTACGGGCTGGTTTTGCATTTTCTCACACTCTGCCAATACCTGTAGGCATGAGCCGCACGAGGTTACGGGCCTTTTCAATTCAAACTCATCGGTATGCGCGGTAACTGCCATGCTTACTATTGGGTCGTCAGGATGATTAGCACCCCAATAAAATAAGGCAACCCGCTCGGCACACAAGCCCGATGGGTAAGCTACATTTTCCTGGTTACTGCCTTGAATTATTTTGCCGCTTTTTAAAAGTAATGCCGCCCCTACCCTAAATTTTGAATAGGGCGAGTGCGAATTTTTCATCGCCTTAACGGCCTCGACGCACAGATCCTGGTCTATCGTATCCAATTCCTTCACAGAAGCATATTCCCAGAAGTTTATTTTTATTTCGTGGTTTGTCATTAGCCTCACCCTGCCCCTCCTTTGGAGAGAGAGAGTTCTCTTTTAAAAGTTTATAAAAAAACAAATCCCCGCACTTTTTAAAAGAGCGGGGAAACAAGATAAGGAAATTATTAAATAGTTTATAATCTTTCTTTGCTTATAGCAATCATGGCAATCCTTAAATCCTAAAAATCATGGTTCAGACTTAACTCGCTATCGGCAACTCCTCCACATCCTCTACAATAGTTGGGTTTACGGTTTCATCATCTTTTTCAACCCTTAGGTTGCCTATAATATGTTGCTGCCTTGCAGGGGTATTTTTACCCATAAAATATTCTAACAGGCCTTTAATGTTGGCATCTTTTAAAATAACCGGATCAAGGCGAATATCTTTACCTATAAACAGTCCAAACTCATCCGGCGAGATCTCACCTAAACCTTTAAAGCGGGTTATCTCTGGCTTAACACCCAATTTGGCAATGGCATTGCGGCGCTCTTCGTCGCTGTAGCAATAAATGGTTTCCTTTTTATTACGCACACGGAACAACGGTGTCTGCAATATAAATACGTGCCCTGCCTTTACCAAGTCGGGGAAGAATTGCAGGAAAAAAGTCATCAGCAGCAAACGGATGTGCATACCATCCACATCGGCATCGGTAGCTATTACAATGTTATTATAACGCAGTCCGTCAATACCGTCTTCAATATTAAGAGCGTGTTGCAGTAAATTAAACTCCTCGTTCTCATAAACTACCTTTTTGGTAAGGCCATAACAGTTTAGCGGCTTACCTTTTAAGCTAAATACCGCCTGGGTCATCACATCGCGCGACTTGGTTATCGACCCGCTGGCCGAGTCACCTTCTGTAATAAACAATGTAGTATCTTGTTTACGCTCATGGTTATCTTCAAAATGCAACTTACAATCGCGCAGCTTACGGTTATGTAATGATGCTTTTTTAGCACGGTCGTTAGCCAGCTTTTTAATGCCGGCAATATCTTTGCGTTCGCGTTCCGACTGCATGATGCGTTTCAACAATGCGTCGGCAGTAGCAGGATTTTTATGCAGATAATTATCTAATTCCTTTTTTACAAAATCGCCAATAAACGTGCGGACAGACGGACCTTCAGGCCCAATATTTTGCGAACCTAATTTGGTTTTGGTTTGCGATTCAAAAACCGGCTCCTGTACTTTTATCGCGATAGCTGATACTACAGACGCACGTACATCCGACGCATCAAACTCTTTTTTATAAAACTCGCGGATAGTTTTTACTATCGCTTCGCGGAAGGCTGCCTGGTGTGTACCGCCCTGTGTGGTATGTTGCCCGTTTACAAACGAGTAGTACTCTTCGCCGTATTGTTGGCCGTGCGTCATGGCTACCTCTATATCCTCGCCTTTTAGGTGAATGATGGGGTAACGCAGGGTTTCTACATCAGTTCTTTTTGTAAGCAAGTCATAAAGCCCGCGTTCCGAGAAATATTTCTGGTTATTAAAGCTAATGGTAAGGCCCGAGTTAAGGAACACATAGTTCCATATCATGCTATCAATAAACTCCGGGATAAAATGGTAATTCCTGAATATAGTTTCATCAGGATAAAAATTAATAGCGGTACCGTTACGTTGCGTGGTTTCTTTTTCGGGTTCGTCTTTAACTAATTCACCTTTTTCAAACTCGGCAATTTTGGTGCGGCCATCGCGGTATGATTGTACGATAAATGAGGTGGACAACGCATTTACTGCCTTGGTACCTACACCATTTAAACCAACCGATTTTTGGAAGGCCTTGCTATCATATTTACCCCCGGTATTTATTTTTGATACGCAATCTATCACCTTACCCAGTGGAATGCCACGACCATAATCGCGAACAGAAACTTTGTGGTCGCTAATATTGATCTCGATGGTTTTGCCCGAGCCCATTACAAACTCATCTATCGAGTTGTCTACAATTTCTTTCAGTAATACATATATCCCATCATCATACGCCGACCCATCGCCCAGCTTACCAATGTACATGCCCGGGCGCAGGCGGATATGCTCTTTCCAATCTAACGACCGGATACTATCTTCACTATAATTTACTGGTTCTGCCATTTTTTATACCTGTATCTTAAAACCGGGACGCAGGAAGCCTCCCTACAGCAAAAATAAAGTTTAGCAGCGCAAATTCTAATTCAAATCTGTAAACTTATCAACATTAGTGATAGCGTAACGCACCCCATCTCCAAAGCAGCGGGCTTATTTAGTGGTAAATAAATTTCGCATCGAAGTCCTCTCCTTTGGAGAGGATTTAGGTGAGGCTTACTCCTTAAATTTCAAACAATTACTTGCCTTATTCATGTTTTTGAAAAACTCGGGACCTTTTTCGTTAGTGAAGCAAACGGCTAAAACAGTGCCGGTTTTGTTTTTTTGGAGAACGGTTAAAAACGCGTATTTATAATGCTTTGTAACGGGCGAATCATTAATACTTACCAGGTAAATGCTGCCGGCATCGGCATTATAACGTTCTAAAATATACGCAGGAAGGTTTTTGCGCATATAATTCTTCTCGGACGTAAAAGCCGTTAGCTGGTCTTGTGCTAAATTGATATACAATGAGTCGGGATTGGTAACATGTACATTTTTATCTGCTAAAAGTTTTTCACTTTCTTTTTGGGTGTTTACGCGCATCCAGATCTCAAAGTCAGAGCCGGGGAGTTCCAGGGCATAATCGAACGGAAAATTCTCTGTATTAGGTGCCTTTACTTCTTTAAAACCTTCTGGAAAAGTAAAGTTCAGGTCAACCTGGGCCAGCTCACCGGTGAAGGTTTTAGGTTGGCTTGTGGCCGAATGGCCTACCTGTGCCACAGCCGGTACCGCTAATAAAATCAGCAGTATACTTCCAATAAAACAGTTAATTTTTTTTGTGATAGCGTTCATTTTAAAGGTAATGCTCAAATAAACGGTGATAACCCGTTTTATTATATTGCTATTGCAAACTAAAATTATAAATTAATTTTTAATATAATTTAAACCAAACAAATTAAATCTCAATCGTAATAATAAAATTACGGGTTAATTAAAGCAGGTATTCTATAATACGTTTTTCAGACTCGAAAGGCATTAATTGGTTTAATCCCATTGCTTCAACAGCGCTATTAATTAATTTGCTTTCATTTAAGGTTTGGGGCTTACCTTGTTTATTTCTGAAATATGTACCCGCATCTAACATCGCCTTTAAGGGTATCATTCCTATTAACTCGCTTCCCAATATATTTACGTTATGGTTGGCCGCCTTGGCTTTCACCTCGTCAAAAACGATATGAATTGGTGTTACAGCAATATTTGTTAAATTCATAGATACCTGGGCCAAGCCATATTCTTCCATATACCAGCCTATAGCTTTAACGTGCTTAAGCGTGCCATGGTTACGTTGTTTTCCATTTTCGTTAATAACTATGCGGCCGGTCTCCCTCACTTCGCATGCAATCTCATTTGCAATATTGGTTGATATGGTATCCAAATTAATATTATAAGCAATCAAAAAATCGCGCGCGCCTATTACTGTAGCGCCTTGCCGAGCATCCATTTCTGCAGGGCCAAAATCAGGTTTCCAATTTGGTAGTTTTATCTTCTTAAAAAACCCATCGTACTCACCAGCCCTTATTGCCGCCAAATTGCTGCGTGCCTTATTAGGTTGCGAGTGCTCATATAAATAAACCGGGATCTGCAATTCCTCTCCTACCCTTTTCGCCAATTGCCCTGCATAAACCGCAACCTCGTCAAGCGTAATATTATTTATGGGGATAAGCGGGCAAACGTCAGTAGCGCCCATGCGTGGATGAGTACCTTTTTGTGTGCACATATCAATTAGTTCGCCGGCCATTTTAATGGCCAGGAAAGCCGCTTCTACCACCGCCTCGGGTTCGCCCGCAAAGGTTACTACGGTGCGGTTAGCATCTTTACCGGGGTCAACATTAAGCAGTTTAACCCCGGTTACAGAGGCTATCTCGCCGGTAATACTATTGATGATGTCGTGATCTACCCCCTCACTAAAATTTGGTACGCACTCTATTATTCGGTTCATAATTTAGGTGCAATTTAGAGATTATTCGGATTGATGCAAGTGCTGAAGCATACACGTTACAATAAAAACATTGATGCCGTGCAGGGTAAAATAAAGTAATATATTGGTCAAATAGCTTAATGATACAACGTCATATTCCGTTAGATTTGAATAACCAAATCTAAGTTTATGAAGTTCTTCAACAAGCGTTCGGCTATCGGTATAATGATAGTGTTATTTTTTACTGTGCTGGTAAAGGATTCCATCGCACAAAAAATGTGGGACAACCGCCCTGCTAAAGCGTGGATGACCGATGCTTACCCAATTGGTAACGGCCGTATAGGCGGGATGGTTTTTGGCGGGATAAACAAGGAACGCATACAGTTAAATGATATTACCCTTTGGACAGGTAATGAAACCGAACGCGGCACCTATCAAACTTTAGGTAATTTATTTATCGATTCCGGCAATGGTGATGATAGTGAAGTGCCGGCTGATTATCGTCGCGAATTAGATATAAACAGGTCTGTTAGTACCATAACGTATACTAAAGACGGTATAAAATATAAACGCGAATACTTTTGTAGCTTCCCTGGTAAAGTGATGGTGTTGCGCTTTACAGCAGATAAAAAAGGTGCTTTTAATAATATACTACGTTTAACAGATGCACATGGCAATCAGCCTGAAGTAACCGGCGATAAACTTTTTTTTGCCGGGAAACTAAATAACGGCATGCAATATAAAGCTATAGCATCCGTAAAATTAGAAGGAGGGAAACTTAGCAGCGAAACCGATCCAACCGGTGGCAGCCAGCTTAAAATAGAAAATGCCGATGCCATAACTATCCTGCTTACCGCAGCTACCGATTTTGCGAATGACAGCAAAGCAAATTGGCGTGGTGAAGCACCGGGTACCAAAATAGACAGGGTGTTAAAAGCAGCATTGGTTAAACCTTATTCTACTTTGTTAAAAGATCATATAGCAGATTACCAGCAGCTTTTTGGGCGCGTGCATTTAAACGTAGGGAGTACAGCTGCGGCTACGCTTGCTTTGCCAACTAA
>JACMRC010000136.1 GCA_014376655.1 Mucilaginibacter sp.
ATAAAGCGCTTCTGCTTTATCATACTCGTACAAATGATCATAGCAATTGGCTGCAACAAATACAATATCGGGGTTATTTATATTAATATCAAGCAACTGTGGTAACAATGGTGCTAATGATTTATAATCTTTCTTGTTATTATAAATATTAGCCTCATCTAATAGCAGCACCTTATCATTGGGGAGCAATCTCCTCCCACGTTTTATTATTTCAATGGCTTTTGCTGTATCGCCAATGGCTTTGTAAGCGCTGGATGCCTCTTCAATGTAATCCGTTCGGGTACTGTCTGTTTTAGCTATATTGTCATAATAAGTTGCCGCAGCGCTTAAATTGCCTAACCTATAATTAGTGTAAGCTATGTAGACGTTAAGCTGTTTAAACGATGGCGCGTAACGGTGGGCCTTTAAAAACATTTGGCCTGCATTGGCGTAATCAGTGATCTTTATGTAAGCAAAGCCTTTGCGTATGTAAACGTTTGCCAGGCAGTCCCTTATAAAATCCATTTCTGGCTGAAATTTATAGATCTTACTGCGGGTATTTAATTTGTCAACCTGCTCAACTGTTTTACGGAAGAAATTTTCAGGCTGCCCTGTTTTGTTAAGCGAGTCAACATATAATATGGCAGAACTAATAACAGCGCGATAAACGTTTTTCTCCAGGTCGCTGGTGTCTAAACCCCGGTCTAAAGTCAGTTTAAATAAACTGTCAATAGACTTTTTGGCGTTAGTTAAAAACTTAAGCTCTTTACGTGTTTTATAGTACGCCAAACTATTCACTACACCCTTTAGCGTTTCCGTCTGGCAGAAAGCAAAAGGTGCAGTAAACAGTATTAATAAAACCGATAAAATTATTTTACGGCTTATCTTCATAATTATTCAGTTTTGTCGTCCGATGGTGTTTCCGCATCCGCATCAGGGGTTGAGTCTGTATCTCCACCTTCTACTTCTGCTTCATTCTCCTCGTCGTCGTGTTCAATTTTAGCTACGGATGCAATTTCGTCATTCCCCTTTAATGTAATTAGCCTCACTCCTTGCGTGGCGCGGCCCATAGTCCTTAATTCGCTTATTGCAATACGTATAATAACGCCCGATTTGTTAATAATCATCAAGTCCTCATTATCAGTAACACCTTTTATGGCAACAAGTTTGCCGGTTTTTTCAGTTACGTTAAGTGTTTTAACTCCCTTGCCACCTCTGTTAGTAACGCGGTAATCATCAATATCAGTACGTTTACCATAACCTTTTTCTGAAACTACCAGTACAGTAGTCTCTGGATTGTCTATACTGATCATACCAACAACCTCGTCGTTATCACTATCTAAAGTGATGCCTCTAACACCTGTAGCGGTACGGCCCATTGGCCTTACGGTAGATTCATTAAAGCGTATGGCACGGCCTGATTGTAAAGCCATTACAATTTCGCTATTGCCGGTGGTTAACGTTGCTTCTAATAACGAATCGCCATCATTAACATTAATTGCATTGATGCCGTTTGCACGCGGGCGTGAGTAAGCTTCTAACGAAGTTTTCTTGATCACTCCTTTTTTGGTACACATAATAATGAAGTTGTTTTCCAGGTAATCCTGGTCTTTAAGATTAACAACTTTAATATATGCTTTGATGTTTTCTTCTTTAGGAATATTAATGATATTCTGGATTGCACGGCCTTTTGATGTACGCGATCCTTCTGGAATTTCAAACACCCTTAACCAGAAACATTGCCCGGATTCGGTAAAGAACAACATGTAATTATGGTTAGATGCTATCAATAGATGCTCGATAAAATCGGCATCGCGGCTATTACTACCGATAGAGCCCTTACCACCTCTGCCCTGCCTGCGGTACTCTGTAAGCGGCGTGCGTTTAATGTAGCCTTCGCGAGAGATGGTGATAACTACATCCTCATCCTCTATGAAGTCTTCGGTTTGCATTTCTGCAGATGAGTGTACCATTTCGGTTTTACGCTCATCACCGTATTTTTCTTTTATATCTAATAACTCGTCTTTTATGATCTGCATCCTTAAACCCTCATCAGCTAAGATGGAATTTAAATGATCTATCAGTTTCATCAAACCGTCGTATTCGTCTTTGATCTTATCGCGTTCAAGTCCGGTTAACCTTCTTAGGGTCATATCCAGTATTGCGCGGGCCTGTATGTCGCTCAAACCAAACTGAGCCATTAAACCTTCGCGGGCCTCGTCTGGTGTTTGAGAACCACGGATTAGCTTAATAACCTCATCCAAATGGTCTAAGGCTATCAATAGACCTTCTAATACATGGGCGCGTTTTTGTGCCTCGGCCAATTCAAATTTGGTACGACGCACAACAACCTCATGCCTGTGTTCAACAAAGTGATGGATCAGGTCCCTAAGGTTTAACATCATAGGCCTGCCATGTACCAGCGCGATATTATTTACGCTGAACGATGTTTGTAATGAAGTATACTTAAACAGATTGTTTAACACGATAGCCGCATTAGCTTCGCGCTTTATCTCATAAACTATACGAATACCTTCACGGTTTGATTCATCACGGATGGCTGAGATACCTTCCAGTTTCTTATCATTAACCAAGTCGGCAGTACGCTCAATCATCAAACCTTTATTAACCTGGTAAGGTATTTCGGTTACGATGATACGTTCGCGGTCATTACCATGCATTTCAATCTCGGCGCGGGCACGCAATACAACACGGCCACGGCCGGTCTCTAACGCTTCGCGCGGGCCTTCAAATCCATAAATTATACCACCTGTAGGAAAATCGGGGCCTTTAACGTATTTCATTAACTCGGCAACCTCAATATCACGATTGTCTATCAATGCCATCGTGGCATCAATAACCTCTGATAAATTGTGAGGGGCCATGTTGGTAGCCATACCTACTGCTATACCTGATGCACCGTTAACCAACAGGTTAGGGAACTTAGCAGGCAATACAGTTGGCTCTTGTAACGAGTCGTCAAAGTTTAATTGATAATCAATGGTGTCCTTGTTAATATCGGCCAGCATTTCCTCAGCAATCTTTTCTAATCTTGCCTCGGTGTAACGCATTGCCGCAGGGTTATCACCATCTATCGAGCCATAGTTACCCTGGCCTTCAACCAATGGATAGCGTAAGCTCCACTCCTGCGCCATACGTACCATGGTATCGTATACAGAAGCATCACCATGCGGGTGGTATTTACCCATAACCTCACCCACAATACGGGCCGATTTTTTGTAGGGTTTGTTATTATTTAAACCTAAATCAAGCATGCCGAAAAGCACGCGCCTGTGTACCGGCTTTAAACCGTCGCGCACGTCAGGCAATGCACGCGATACGATAACCGACATTGAATAATCAATGTAAGCCGATCGCATTTCTTCATCAATATTTATAGAAATAATTCTGTCTTCTTTGTTCGGATCGTTCTCTGTTCCTTCAGCCATTTTAATTTATTTGTAGATATTTTATGCTTTATAATTGATCGTTAAAAACAGCATTTTTATACGACCTGCGAAGTTAAGAATTTAGTTGATTTAATAACCCTTTTTTACTAACAAAATGGTTGCAAAAAACGACCATGGGGTATGGCCGTTTCGGTTTTTTTCCACATAGTTAACGTACTCCACAGTAATGCAGATTTTAAGTCTATTTCACCCTCTTCCAATAATCCTCAATAACCGCACCTCCCGGTAATTTACCATTCAAAACAAGTGTATCGTTGCGGATAGCGTATTGATAATGGACAGCTACATTTAACAGCTTAGATTCCTGCATGCTGTAGGTTTGGGTTTCTGTGTAGCTGTCGGCAGTTAAGGTGTAAGTCCCGCTTTCATATTTCACAGGCTTTTCGCTTTTTTCTAATAAGAAAGCTTCGAATTGTGTGTCGGTATATTTGCGTTGTTGGGTATAACCTTCGGGTGCGGGCGATAGTTTGTTATTGAATTTTCCGCCGCAATATTGCCAGGTGCCTTTAAGCGTTTTTACCTCCCGAAAGGAAACTAAAAAAGCACCGATAACTACCAATATTACCCACTTATTCATAACTTATACCCAATTAATATCTTTTTTTAATAACGACAAGGTCCGCTCTTCTTCGCTGCCGGGTTGTGGTTGGTAATTGTATAACCATTTAGCTGTTGGTGGCAGGCTCATCAGGATAGATTCTATCCGGCCATTGGTTTCCAACCCGAATTTTGTACCGGCATCATATACCAGGTTAAATTCGGCGTAGCGACTGCGGCGCTGGTATTGCCATTGCTGTTGGTCGGCAGTAAAAATTTCTTGTTTATGGCGATTAACTAATTCGGTATAGATCGGGATAAATGAACGGCCCAATGCTTTGCTGAAATCAAATATATTTCCCCACGTCAACCCCTCGGTAGCTGTTAAACGGTCATAAAATATGCCGCCTATGCCGCGGGTTTCGTTGCGGTGTTTGATGAAAAAATAATCGTCGGCCCATTTTTTAAAGCGGGTATAGAAGTCGGCATTAAACTGGTCGCATACAGCTTTTAAGCTACTGTGGAAGAACTTTGCATCTTCATCATAAATGTAATGCGGTGTAAGGTCTATCCCCCCGCCAAACCAACTGATGGGCTCCTTCCCCTCGCCAAATGTTGACGGCAATTCAAAATACCGGATGTTCATATGTATGATAGGTACCAGCGGATGATTGGGGTGGATAACGATAGATACACCGGTTGCGAAGAAATCGTCGCTATCAATCTTTAAACCTTTCTTGATAGCTTCGGGTAATTCACCCTCAACAGCCGAGAAGTTTACACCGCCTTTTTCAAAGATGTTTCCGTTTTGTATAACCCGGGTACGGCCACCGCCGCCACCTTCGCGCTCCCATTTCTCTTCTTCAAATTTGGCTTTACCGTCTACGGCTTCCAACGCCCTGCAAATCTCGTCCTGGATCTGTTGGTAATCGGCTGATATTTGTTCTTTAGTAATCATCGGCGCAAAAATGCGATTTTTTTACAAATGCTTTGTATCGGTGTTGTCATTTCGATACGAGGAACGTGTGAGAAATCTTTAACGCTCTGCTACTCATCGCACGTTAAAGATTTCTCGCTACGCTTCGAAATGACAACGATGGATAGAATTACGTCGTCATATTCAATTCTTCATCCTCCACATAATTCAGGTCCTTATCAAAACTTTCTTTAAGCTGGCTGGTGGCAAATAGCGCTATGCCGGTTAGGATGATCATCATAAAATAACCAGCGTTTATGCGACCGAAATGTACCATCAAGGCGTTAAACGCAAAGTTGATAGGTATTAAAGAACCACGCACAAAGTTTGGCGCGGTTGTAGTTACGGTCGACCGGATATTGGTGCCAAATTGCTCGGAAGCGATGGTAACAAACGTTGCCCAATACCCTACCCCGAAACCCATAAAAAAGCATAACCAGATAAACTGGCTTGGGGTAATGCCTTTGGCACTCAGGTAAAACATTACGCTGATAACCGACAATAGCAAAAATATAAACATGGTATTTTTACGCGACCGGCTAAACTGGGCCAGTAATCCTGCACCCACACCGCCTACCGAGATACCAATGTAAGTGTACATAATACCAGTACCAGCGCTTAATGGCGCGGTAGCACCTAAAACTTTACCAAACTCGGGTGCCTGGGTAACCAGGATACCTACTACATACCAAAGCGGCGCGCCAATAAGTATGCAGCACATATATTTAAAAAATCGCTTACGGTTGTTAAATAGCATTAGGATATTTCCTTTTGATACATCCTTATCATGGATATTCTTAAACATCCCCGACTCGAAAGTACCCATCCGCAATAACAGCAAAACAATGCCCAGGCCGCCACCAACGTAATAAGATGTGCGCCAGTCGTACTTACCTACGTAAGCTGCCGCTACGGCACCTAAAAGGCCTATCATGGCAACAATTGTGGTGCCATATCCCCTGCGTTCTTTGCTTAGCGTTTCGCTAACCAGGGTTATGCCTGCACCTAATTCGCCGGCTAAGCCTACCCCTGCAATAAAACGGATGATTGCATAGCTGTTAACATCATGCACCATACCGTTAACAAAATTGGCTACCGAGTATAAAAATATCGACCCAAATAAAACCTTAATACGGCCCAGCTTATCGCCTATAATGCCCCACAATATACCGCCCAACAGCAGGCCGCCCATTTGCATGTTGATGACATAGCTACCCTCGCTTAATATTTTATCAGGTGTTACGCCAATATCTGCAAGGCTTTTAACCCTTACTATCGAGAATATTACAAGATCATAGATATCAACAAAATACCCTAAAGAGGCTACATGAACCAAGAAAGTAACATTACGTTTGGCGGTAGCCGATACAGCATCAGTCATATATAGATTTTAAAAATTGGTTTGTCTAAAGTAAATGAATTAAGCAGATTTTTAAATTTTTCGGCAAAAAAAAACCTCTGAGTTTACAGAAGTCCTTTTAGTTTTTTAGTTCAGTTTAGTAAATTATACTTTTTTTACATTTACTGCCTGTAAGCCTTTTCTGCCATCTTCCACATCATATTCAACGCTATCGTTATCTTTAATAGCGTTTACGCCGCCCTGCACATCCTTGAAGTGTACAAAAAGGTCTTTACCGTCTTCGGTAACAATAAAGCCGTAACCCTTTTGTGTGTTAAACCATTTTACTTTTCCAGTTTTCATAATAATATAATAGTATTAAATAATTTGTTATGATATATGATCTATGCCGGGCTGAGTACAAATGGTATTAATAGTCAGCGGAATAAATACACTCCCTTTTCCAAATATATAAAATTATTTAATTATCCAAATAAATTATTTGTTAGGTTGTGGCGTTAAGCGTAAGTATGGTTTAATCTCTGTGAAGCCCTTAGGGAATTTTGCAGGAATATCTTCTGTTTTTATAGCCGGCACTACTACTACATCTTCGCCATCTTTCCAGTCGGCAGGCGTAGCAACGCTATGGTATGCAGTTAGTTGTAACGAGTCAATTACTCTTAATATCTCTACGAAATTTCTGCCTGTGGATGCCGGGTAAGTGATGATTAGTTTGATAGCTTTATCAGGGCCGATGATGAATAACGAGCGCACTGTTGCGTTAACAGAAGCGTTTGGATGGATCATATCATAAGCCTCGGCAATTTTGCGGTCCTCGTCTGCTATAATTGGGAACTGAACATCAACATGCTGTGTTTCATTAATATCTTTTATCCAGCTACGGTGCGATTCGGCCGAATCAACACTTAAAGCCAGTACTTTGGTATTGCGTTTAGCAAATTCGTCCTGCAAAGCTGCGGTACGACCAAGCTCTGTAGTACAAACCGGGGTGTAATCTGCGGGGTGCGAAAACAATACGCCCCAGCCATCGCCAAGGTATTCGTAAAGGTTGATTTGTCCTAATGAGGAGTCTGCTGTGAAATCGGGGGCTTTATCGCCTAATCTTAAACTCATGATAGTATGTATTTAATAGTATTTATTTTTAAAGGTACAGCGATTGTTTTAAATAACAATAGGCAGATTAAAAATAATCTACTATTTACATAGATATTACAGAATATGAAAGACGAGCCACAAAAAAGCCCCGAACGGATATCCACGCGGGGCCTAACTTTAATAAACAATAGTAATTAAATTTTTTCGATGTTTTTAACTTCACCGTCAGGTGCTAAGGTCAATACTAATTGGCTATCAGCACTTTTAAGGTTAACAAAGTATATTACCGGCTCTTCGCCATCTTGTGGCTCAAATTTGGTAACACCGGTTACTTCGTAATCTTTATAGCTTTTAGCAATTTTAGTTTTCATTGAGTTTGTTACTGTAGCGAAAGAAACTTCCTGGCTAACACCCCAAAACTCGTTGTCTCTCGAATCATAAAAAGCAGTGTACTTTACATTGTTTTGTGTAAAGGTTACTTTTTGGCTGCTTGATGTAACTGTCCAAACCGGGTTAGCAGCGTTTTCGAAATCAGATTTAAATTGCTCTAATACTGCGTATGATACTTTTTCTTCTCCTGAAGTTGTAGTGGCTTTTTTTCCGCCATCGGCAAATGCAGATATGCTAAACATGGTAGCGATTGCTGCGGTTATAAATAATTTTTTCATAGGATGATTTTTTTGTTTAATTATTTATAACAAAAGTACGTCCGAGTTATATATATAGCAAATTAAGTTGAATTTTTATAAATATTTCATAATTTTTAGCACTTATATATGCTAAATTGAGAATATTTTAATTTACTTAGTGTATTTTATACAATATGTTAATTTACTTAGTGTACAAAATACAATAAGTATTGTTGTAAACCTTTAAAAAACTATTTAATTGATATCAAAAACGTTAAATAATTCACATTTAGCCATTCGGCGCGGCTATTAATTAATGTGATACGGGTAAATTATGAGATGATAAAACTTGTTATTTATCCTGCAACGCCCATTTGGGTACAAAGCCAATGCTGTTATTATAAGCCACGCGATAATACATGTCGCCTTTTTGCAGTACCTGCACTTTGGCATTGGCAGGTATGTCTGCAATAAAGCTTGATGAAAATTTATCTTCCTGGCGCATTTTTACAATACCCGTAACATTTGGGTGTATATAAGTGATATATAAAAAACCGTTATTAGTTTCGATAGGTTGTTTAACAGGTGCCGACTTTGGTACAGTAACAATATTTGGCACAACAGCTTTAACAGGTTCAGGCTTTGGTACAGTAACTATCTGTGGTGTTACATCCTTAACCGTATCCTTTTTTAGGATAGGCCTTTTAGCTATTGCTAAATGATTTTTAAGCTTATGTTTTTTGTGGTGCTTTTTAACCGGTTGTGTTTCTGCGATAACAGGCTCGGCAACGATTGTTTGTTTGGTACCGGTAAACAGGTTAACAGTATAAGCTGCAGCCAGCGCCAGCCCCGCTAACACTATAACCTTAAAACTTGTACTGTACCTTTTTAACCGTTGCGCCATAACTAACTTTAAACCATGATGTTCATGGCGTCAGTATGATTGGTTTTGGCGGCCTTGGTTTAATTAACTATTAAATATTTTGAGCGACTGGATATTACAGCGCTTTAATATAATCCAGGAACAAGTATAAAGCCTTACGTTTATCTTCCGTCAAATCAAAATTAAGCTTGTTCATTAGGTAATCTTCCAAATCAAAATCTTCGCGGGTTGGTAGTTCTTTAAGCAGCTCTGCTCTGTGTTCAAGACCAATCTTTAACGCGGCATTAAACTCGGCAACAAAGCCCTGCGGAACAGGTTTATTGGCTATCCAGGCGGCAAATACAAACGGCAAGCCGGTAAACTTTAGCCATTCTTCGGCCAGGTCATATACAAACTTATAGTTGCCCTTTTTGCCGAAGGTCCTGTCCCCTATCTGTACAAACGCTGTGGTGGTATTTGTGTCGACTGAATAGTCGGGTGCATCAGTGATAAGTTTAGGTGTGATTTTCCAGAAGTTTTTAAGCAAAACCTTCGCCAGGTTGTTTGATGTGCGCGATTGCGGGTCAAGTTGCAAATGTGTAACCTCGTGGATGTCGCAATTACTGAATATAAATACCGAGTTTACAGCGCCGTTGGCACCTATGCAATAATCAGATATGATCTCCCAATGCGGCAAGTTAAGCGTAGCAGCAACCGGTATTAGGCCAATATCTACTTTATCATCAATTAATTTCTGGGCGCAATCTGCCGGGATATCCAGGCTCAGATCAATTTTATTAATAATATCGGTATGTTGAATGCCATATAAAAAAGGCTTTGTATTAGTATAGCTTACAGCTGATATTTTTATTTTTTTCACAGAAGTGTGTTAGGCGTGTTTTAAATGATCGGCATTATTAAAGCTTTCGATAGCGAATTTTTCTCCATCAAAAGTAACTTTATATAATACAAGGTTTTGGTGCGGGAAGCTATCCATCTCGGTAAGTGGCCTGCCGGTAAGCAGGCATAAAAACAAACGCATTGCGCGGCCATGCATACATATCAATACCTGCTCCTCTTCGGTATGGCTCATGATGATGCGTAAGGCTTCTAACTGGCGCAACCTTACCTCGTTAGGGCTTTCACCATCCTCGAATTTACTATCTAACCTGCCTGCAACCCAATCGCGCATCATCATTAAAAACGCGGCTTTGGTTTCAGGCGAACTTGGTTTACCCTCGTAAATCCCCCAGGCTAATTCGTCAAGCCCTGAAAGTTTCTCGTATGGCAAACCGGCATCAATAAACTGCTGGATGCTTTGCTGGGTACGTTTAAGCTCTGATATATAGATCTTATCAAACGGAATATTTTTGTAAGCATTGTAAAATAGGTTGGCTTGCTTGCGGCCCTCGTCGTTAAGGTCGGTATCTCGCCCGCGGCCCTGTACTATGCCTTGTTTGTTTAGATCTGTTTGCCCATGGCGGACAATGTATAGTGTCTTTATCATTCTTGTTAGTCATTGGGCATTAGTCATTGGTCATTAGTACTGGCGCGTTAATATAACCAATGACTAATGACCAGTAAACTAATGACTAATTAATCACCGGCAGCTTATAGTACTGCGGTTTTGGCTCTTCGGCAAACTGGTATTCGTTATAGTCGGTAACTACGTTGTATAGCGTGTCGCGCTCTATTGGGTAACGGCCAACTTGTTTTATCAGCTCAACCAATTGCTTGGTACTCATGCCCGGTTTTTGCTCTTCAGCACCGGCCATCGAATATATTTTGGTGGTATCGTCCAACGTACCATCAATATCGTCAACACCAAAGTTTAGTGATAATTGTGCCGTTGTACGGCTTATCATAGCCCAATATGCTTTAATATGATCGAAATTATCCAAATAGATCCGTGAGATAGCATAATTACGCAGATCTTCTACAACTGTTGACTCAGGCACATGCGACATCTGGTTATCCTGGTTA
>JACMRC010000011.1 GCA_014376655.1 Mucilaginibacter sp.
AATAAAAAGCTACACAAACACCTTCGCCACCGTCGCGGCCCGCCCTTCCGGTTTCCTGGTAATAACCCTCCATGCTTTTAGGCACATCATGGTGAATAACGTAACGCACATCTGGCTTATCTATACCCATGCCAAAGGCAATAGTTGCCACAATAACATCCACATCTTCCATCAGGAATTTATCCTGTGTATCGGCCCTTACTTTAGGGTCCAACCCGGCATGGTAAGGCAATGCTTTAACACCGTTTAATGCAAGCGCTTCGGCTACCTCCTCAACCTTTTTACGGCTAAGGCAATATATAATGCCCGATTTTCCCTGGTGATGTTTTACATATTTTACGATCTCCTTGATCACATTACGTTTGGCACGAACCTCGTAAAATAAGTTCGACCGGTTAAATGATGATTTGTAGATGGTAGCGTTATTCATCTGCAGGTTTTTCTGGATATCCTGCTGTACTTTTGGCGTTGCTGTAGCGGTTAAGGCAATAATTGGGATATCATCACCAATATTACTTATAACCTGGCGAATCTTGCGATACTCGGGCCTGAAATCATGCCCCCACTCTGATATACAATGCGCTTCATCAACAGCCACGAATGACACTTGATTTAAGCGTAAAAAATCTACATTCTCTTGTTTGGTTAATGATTCGGGCGCAACATAAAGCAACTTGGTTTTGCCACTCAGTACATCCTCTTTAACTCTTACTATATCCGCCTTTGTTAGCGACGAATTTAAAAAATGCGCAATGCTGTCCGATCCGCCAAACGCCCGTAGCTGGTCAACCTGGTTTTTCATTAAAGCAATAAGCGGCGAAATTACTATAGCAGTACCCTCGCTCATTAGCGCAGGCAACTGGTAACACATGGATTTACCACCACCTGTAGGCATAATAACAAATGTATCGTTACCGGCCAAAATGTTGGTTATAATCGCTTCTTGCTCCCCCTTAAAATTATCGAACCCAAAGAAGTTCTGGAGGTTATCAAAAAGTGATTTCTTTGTCTCTATCATTATAACTATTCGTAGGTGTTGTGATTTTAAAAGTTTAAAGTAACAAAAATTTATGAATAAACGATAGATTTACTTAAAAATTTTATACTCAAATGATTATTCGCGGGAAAACAATTTGTTTATTTATTCTTTTATATGTTGTGGCACTTTAAGCCATTAATTATTTAGTACTGATTAACGATTATTTAACAGATAAATACCCACATTTGCTGCGGATAATACCAAACTATATTTCTATAATTTAACAATGAATAAAAACTATTATGCCATAATAATGGCAGGCGGTATTGGAAGCCGTTTTTGGCCAATAAGCCGCACCTCACATCCAAAACAATTTATTGACATATTAGGCACAGGCAAGACGCTGATACAACAAACGTATGATCGCTTTTTAAAAGTATGCCCTAAAGAGAATATTTTTGTAGTAACCAACGAAAATTATACAGGTTTGGTTAACGCGCAATTGCCTGATATGGCCGATAATCAAATATTAACCGAGCCTGTAATGCGCAATACGGCCCCGTGTGTGGCTTATGGTTGCTTTAAGATACAAAGTATTAACCCGGATGCTGCTATTGTTGTAGCGCCTTCTGATCATCTTATATTAGACGAGCCTGGCTTCGTTGCAACTATTGAAGAATCATTACAAACGGCTACCAAACACCAATGCCTGGTAACCCTGGGTATTAAGCCATCAAGGCCCGATACAGGTTATGGTTATATCCAATATACCGACAATGTTATTGATGGCGATTTTCATAAAGTAAAAACCTTTACCGAAAAACCTACGCTTGAAATTGCTAAAACGTTTTTACAAAGCGGCGATTTTTTATGGAACGCAGGGATATTTATATGGTCGGCTAAGGCTATTGTTAAAGCTTTTGAGCAGCACCTGCCGGATATGAACGAAATTTTTGCTGAAGCACGTCCGCATTACAATACCGATAGCGAACGTACCCATGTAAACCAGGCTTACCTGCAATGCACCAATATCTCTATTGATTATGGTATTATGGAAAAGGCCGACAATGTGTACGTTTTACCATCAGAATTTGGATGGTCTGACCTGGGTACCTGGGCATCTATTTATGACCTTGCCGATAAAGATTATGTTGGCAACGCGGTTATCCCTTCAGAGAAGGTAATCATGTACGATTCATCAAACTGTATGGTTAACGTGCCTGACGATAAATTGGTTATCCTGCAAGGGCTACACGACTTTATAGTTGTTGAATCAAACAACACGCTATTAATCTGCCCGCGCGACCAGGAGCAAAATGTTAAAAAGGTTGTGGCTGATGTTAAAACTCAATTTGGAACAAAGTATATCTAACCTTTAAAGGGTGATTTTATAAGTATTAAAGCGTCTCAAAATTTGGGGCGCTTTTTTTATTCCGAAATATTTATAAATTTATTCAGTTTAACCCTTTATAAATCACAATAATATGAACCCTGCATTAATTAACTGGCCATCGCTACTTTCGTAGAAAACCCCAGAGGTTGCACGAATCTACATAGCGGTGTATGGTTTCAAACGCCATCCGCGGCGATGTAAGCCGGTTTATCACTAAATATCACACTGAATCACACTATTATTACACTGAATCACGCGTTTTCACACTATTATCACATGGAATCACACCATTATCACACGATTTCACAGTGATTTTTTAACTTAAATAGCTGTTTATTAAGAGGTTATTTTAGAACTTGAATTATTGCACTTTTGGGTTGGATAGAAATTCCGCAAAGTTGGCCGCTTTAAAAAGAGTAAGCGTTTGGATATATACAAAAATACAAAAAAATTAGCGGAAATAAAATGTCCGGGATGATTGTGTCAGCTATAATTTACCTAACTATTTTAAGACAATTTCATTTAGTTTTTATTAAGCCCGACCTGTAAAGGTCTAAAGCTTGTTGGATAATACCTATAACGGTGTCAATCGGCAAATCCTGCCCTGCATCAAACAACATTATCTTCATCCTTGCCCGTTTCTCAATGATCAAATCGGGATGATTTAGGTGCTTACCTTCTACAAAACCTATA